>CAZVAH010000088.1:0-6918 GCA_964625035.1 uncultured Bacteriovoracaceae bacterium
ATACATACGTTACTCAAAGACTCGTTCATATACCAAGGGATAGAGTTGAGAAAATCTTTAAAAGATCAATAACAAGTAAAAGCCCATGGCATGGGGGCACAGAGATAACTATAGAAAACATTAGGATACCTGAACATATTAAGGTCTTGGAAAGAGATAAAGATAAGATCCAAATAAGATTCTCAAAAAATGAAGATTTTAAGGGACTGACTACAGCTACATGTGTCTTTGGTGCAGAATCATTCAAGCCTAAGGCCTTCCATATAAGCGCTATGGTAAGGGTTTCTATAGACGCACCTGTAGCAGTATCCATGATTCGAAGGGGTGTCATACTATCACCCAAGGATATTGAAATTAAAAGAATAGATATCACCCGGCTGCCGCTCATAGTAGTTGACATGAAAAAATGCGTAGGCATGAGGTTAAAGACCTCTATCAGGAAGGGAAATCCCATACTTGTATCCAGTATAGAAAGACCACCCATTGTATCCAAGGGCCAGGGTGTAATCATTGAGGCCATAGGGGAAAATATTGCTGTAAGAGATGCAGGTATTGCCCTAAAAGATGGATATCTTGGACAGAATATCCCGGTAAAGAACATATCGTCTGGCAGAGAAGTCTTTGGCACTGTTGTTGCTACTTCAAAGATAAGGGTACATTTCTAGGAGGGATGGCATGAAGTTATACCATACAATATTATTTGTAGGCCTTGCAATCTTGATGGGTTCCTGCGCACACACGCAGGCAGATCTCATAATAGGGCCAGAAGCACTTAGTGATCCAGTAGAAGAACAGGCGGATGTGGTGAAATCCCCTGGCTCGTTATGGTCACCTAATGCCAGTCTTATAAACATCTATGGTGATGCCAAGGCAAAAAAGATAGGCGACATAGTAGTTGTATATATTGTAGAAAGCGCGTCTGCAAGTAAAGAGGCAAAGACCAAGGCTGAGAAGACTAATGAAGTGGACAGCTCTATCACAGATCTGATCGGTCTTCCATTGGATAAAGCAACGATTAAAGGCCGATCTATAACACCGAGTGTAGGTGCCTCCACATCCACTAATTTCGAAGGCGACGCAGATACCTCTCGCAAAGGTGATGTGAGTGGCACGCTCCCTGCCAGAATAATGAGAATCCTCCCTTCTGATAATATGGTTATCAGCGGCAAGAAACAAATAAGGGTAAATGGGGAGATACAGTATATGGTATTGTCAGGTATTATTCGGCCTGAGGATATTAGTGCGAATAATACCATTTCCTCTACACGCGTTGCAGACATGAGACTGGATTATTATGGATCCGGCATCTTAGCAGACGCGCAGCGGAGAGGCTTTATGTCAAGTATTATAGATAAGGTATGGCCATTTTGAGGTGGGATATGAAAAAGTCTATACTATTAGTTATTATTATGCTCGCCATTACACAGCCTATGTTTGGGGTTCGGATAAAAGATCTTGTAGAGATACAAGGTGTCCGTGAGAATAAACTTATAGGTTATGGTCTTATTATGGGTCTAAACGGGACAGGTGATAAGGCTGGCTCTGAATTTACTATCAGATCCATGGCCAACATGCTAAGGAATATGGATATAGCAATCGATCCAAACCTGTTGAAGGTAAAGAATGTGGCTGCAGTAATGGTCACTTCAACCCTGCCACCATTTTCAAAAAGTGGTCAATATATTGATTGTACAGTATCGTCTATTGGAGACGCAACCTCACTTTTAGGCGGCACCTTGATCTTAACACCTTTATATGGACCTGATGCAAAGGTGTATGCAATGGCCCAAGGCCCTATTTCTGTAGGGGGGTTTTCTGTAGAAGGGGCCACGGGTACAGGGGTGACAAAGAATATCCCAACAGTAGGAAGAATACCACATGGTGCATTGGTTGAACGTTCCACTGAGTTTGAACTGGGTGGTAATCTAAGACTTATTATGAACAACCCTGATTTTACCACCACCCACAGACTGGCTAGATCTATAAACACGCATATGGGTAAACAACTTGCTTTCCCAGTGGACATCTCCACCGTAGAAGTAGATATGCCAGGTGATTATACAGGAAGTATTGTAGACTTTGTTGCCCTGATAGAATGTGTGGATGTGCTACCTGATTCAAAGGCCAAGGTGGTTGTAAATGAGAGAACAGGTACAGTGGTCATGGGCCAAAATGTAAGGATCTCAACAGTGGCTATTGCACATGGAAATCTAAGTATAAGGATAACAGAAGAACCCCAAGTTTCTCAGCCGCTTCCCTTCGCTGGAGGTGCTACTGTCATCACACCCCAAACAAGTGTAGTGGCTGAAGAAGGTGGAAAAAGGCTTATGGTAGTGCCAAGTGTTGCTACCATAGGGGACCTTGTAAGTGCATTAAATGCTATCGGGGTTACCCCAAGAGATTTAGTGACAATCCTTCAAGCCATAAAGCAAGCAGGTGCACTCCATGCAACCCTGGAGGTTATATGATTCCAGAGATATCTTCACTATTCCATCTCAGGCTCTCCAATCCAGAAGAGGCTTTGAAGAAAACGTGTAAAGAGTTTGAGTCTATATTTACTCATCAACTCTTAAAAGCCATGGGAGATTCTATGCCAGAGGGGTTTATAAACACAGGGCTGTCAGGAGAGATATACAAAGATATGTTATATATGGCTGTCGCACGCTCTGCATCAAACGGCAGGGGACTTGGTATTGCAGAGACCTTGTATAATCAAATGAGAAGTTGTGTAGGTCACAAGATATGAGAAGATACAAGGAGGGATGCTGTCTTATTAAGAAACTTTATCTCCCACCGATAAGATTATCAGGGAGCTTAAATGAAGATTAAAGATATAAACAGCATCTATCCCTCCTTAGATAAAGGTAAGGAGGTGAAATAGGGCCTAAGGGTATAGCAACAAAGGGCATACCACCTACTTAAGTGATACAAAGATAATACCTCATGGGCATCTGGCAGATATACCCTTAAATGCATCATCTTTAGTCTTGGGCTATAAAAGATCATGACTTCCAAAAAAATTATAATTACAAAAAGACTTTCTGAAGAGAAGGGCCTGGTCTTAAGGCTTATATCGCTACTAGAGGAGGAACTGGAATTTGTATCAAATGGAGAGGCCTCCAAGCTAGAGGAATCCATGCCTCAAAAACAGAAACTCATTAATAAGATCATTGCTAACAGAGATTGTATAGTACTGCCAGATAAGGGACCATCTCGAGAAGATGCTTTTAAGATAAGGACTCTGCAACAAGAGCTTATCGGTTTATGGAAAAGGGCTACCGGTCTTAATGAGTTGTCAAAAGGGCTTGTGAGAAGAAGGCTTTCTGAGATTGATGAGCAGCTCAAGCCTTTTTTCACCAGGCCTACAACTGGATATGACAAATCCGGAAAAAGATCTAATGGATCACCAAACATCATAAAGGGGGGGGTGTAGTATGCCAGGTCTTAATGGGGCACTTAATATTGCCAGGTGGTCTCTATATGCCTCTCAGCTAGCTGTAGAGATAACCTCTCATAACATAGCAAATGCCAACACCCCTGGGTACTCCAGGCAATCTTTAAGATTAAGCGCAAATTATCCTATAAACATGGGGCCCGGACAGATCGGGACAGGTATAAAGGCAGAAGAGGTTCAAAGGGCTTATAATCAATTTATAAACGATCAGATTTGCAAAAAAAAGTCAGAGTATTATTACTGGGATGCCCAGAAAGAGGCCCTCGAAGAGATCGAGATAATTTTCAATGAGAGTGAAGAATATGGCATAAACTATCTGATGGGGGAGTTTTGGAATGCATGGGGAGACCTAATGGATAATCCAGATGGTTTTCCACAAAGAGAGACACTAGCTGCAAAGACCAACAACCTAATTCATGCCATACGCAATATTGACTATGATCTCAGGGCATATCAAGGCCATATAGATAACAGCATAAATGGTTCTGTAGATAAGATAAATACTATTATGGAGCAGATAGCAAATTTGAATCTGGCAATATCGGCTGTCGAGGTCGAAGGTTTGATAAACGCTAATGACATGAGGGATCAAAGGGATATGCTTGTTGAGGAGCTCTCTGAATATATGGATATATCCTATTATGAAGAAGAACAAAATGGCCAGCTCATGGTCTATATACTGGGGGGTACACCCCTTGTGCTGGGTAAAGATTCATACTCCATATCCTGTGAAAGGAATGTTTCCACTGGATACGCAGACATTTTCTGGAATGATACATCCGGCAGAAAGGTGAATATAACCAATAAACTTGATGGTGGCAAAATTGCCGGATGGGTGGACGTGAGGGATAACAAGATAGATTCTTACCTGGATTCTATGAACACCCTTACAAAAGAGCTTATCTGGCAGGTAAATTCCTTGCATTCCGAGGGTGTTGGACTAAAGTCGGTAAGTGAAATGACAGGCACGGTGAGCATTTCAGATCCTACTGCCCAAATCGCTGCAGCAGGATATTCATTCAGTGATAAATTTCAGGCAGGCGATTTTGATATAGTTGTATATGATTCTGATGGTAATGCGGTGAGAAGTACTGTAACCCTAACTGCAAATGCCACAGTTAATGACCTTATAGGTGCTATCGGCGGTATCAGTAATATGAATGCAGAAGTTGATTCTAATAACAAACTCCATATATATGCGGATTCGGGTTATACATTCGCGATAAACCCAAATGATTCATCAGACTCCAACAATGCCCTTTCAATACTCGGCGTAAATACATTCTTTTCCTGGGATCCTGATGCCGGGGATTTCACCAAGACTATGGGTCTAAATCCAGAGGTGAGTTCAGATACCGAACTGATCGCAGCCGGATATCTGGATAGCGACAACAAGATAGCCCAGGGTGACAACCAAGTAGCTCTAGGCATATTTGGCTTGCAGGATAAGGTTTTAGATATCTCTGGCAATAATACTACACTAGATGGATTTTATAGTTCATTTGTATCCGAGGTTGGTGTGGGAGTCCAGAGTGCGCAAATGAATGAAAAGTATAACGATACCTTATTGGCGCAGTATACCCAGAGAAAAGAGTCTATTACAGGTATAAATCTGGATGAAGAAATGGCCACCTTAATAAAATTTCAACATGCATATCAAGCTGCTGCAAAATTAATATCTATAACAGATGAGATGATGGAGACCTTGCTTTCTGTAAAGAGTTAGAGTAAGATCATATCCCATAAGGTTATGCCATAGGAGGGCGCATTGCTTATCTTGACACGGAAGGTCGGAGAATCAATTGCAATAGGGGATAATATTCAGATATGTGTAGTAGATATTAAGGGGTCTCAGGTAAAGATTGGGATAGATGCCCCTTGTGATATAAAGGTCCATAGAGAAGAAGTATACCTTAAGATTCAAGAAGAAAATATGCGTGCATCCATGGTGGCAAGAGATGCCCTTGCATCTGTAGAAGATTTGATACCAAAAGACAAAAATAAGTCTTGAACTTGCTTGATGCCTAGAGTATTATTGAAGACAAATTATTGGTTGGAGTAAAGATTTTAATCCCATAATTGCTGGCATGTTACTTGGTCGAATCTTGATTTGGACCCTTATTGATGAGGATAGAAAGGAAAAGGTTCTACAAACAACAACCTTATAACAAATAAAAAGGAGGTATCAATTATGAAGAAATTTTTAGGTGTGCTTCTGGTATTAGCAATAATAGGAGGTGCGGCTTTTATCCTGACGGATGAGGAGAAGAGAAAGAAGGTCCTAGGAATGTTGGGTTTGTAATCCTTGCAGGCCTTTGGGCCATAATTTAAACGATTATTGCAACCCTTGTCCGCCTCTGGCAAATCAGTGATGGAAGTGCTCTAAGGTTACTTCCACAATAGTTATTCCTAGCTATAAATTATTTATTATTATTCCTACAAAGACAGGAAGCCATAGCATTAAACCCCAGCATCCTCCCTCTCTAATTTAATCTAATTTCTCTACAGTAATTGCCTCTGCAGGACAGAGATCTGCCGCTTCCTTGGCATCTTCATAGCCATCATCGTCAAATTCGCCAATTGAAATATCGCCTTGCATGGACCCGCCTACTACCTGAGCCTTCCCATCGTCGTCCTCTTCAAAATGATCGGGGTCCATAGAGAAGCAGACTGCATCCTCGAGACATTCGTCCTTGTCAACCTTGATCCTGTATTTCATACCTCTCTCCTCCTAATAAAGATTCATTTATGTCCCTCATGCATGTAAAGATATCTATTTCAAATGCTTTAATCTTCAGCCAACCACATATTTGAGAAACGGGTTTGCATAGAGTAATATCAATTCTATAACCAATGCATATATGGCCAGAGATTCTATCATTGCAAGACCGATCATCAAGGCGGTAATAATCCTACCGGATGCCTCCGGGTTTCTGGCAATACCATCACAGGCTGCTCTTACTCCATTACCCTGACCCAAGCCTGTACCAAATGTGGCAATGGCCATGCCGAGACCTGTAGCAATGGCTATCCACTTGAAGTAAGAAATCGCCTCGGGTCCGACAGTACCTTCGCCCGCAAAAAGTACAGGTGCCCCGATGAGTACAAAAACTGCTGTAGCTATAAATAACAAACCAACGTTCTTCATAAAAACCTCCTTTAATTTTATTGCCTCTAAATTTTTGGTCCTTAACCTCTAATGTGCCTCTTCCATTGCACCGCTTATATACATCATAGCAAGTAAGGCAAATACAAGCGTCTGTATGACTGCAGTAAATATCATCAATGCCAGAACAGGCATGGGGATCAAGAATGGAGCTAAGACCAGGATGATCACTAACACAAGGTCTTCTCCAAAGATATTCCCGAAGAGCCTCACAGTTAAAGACAGCGGCCTTGCAAGATGCCCTATAATCTCTATGGGCATCATAATCGGTGCCAGCCACCAGATAGGGCCTGTAAAC
>CAZVAH010000089.1:0-2223 GCA_964625035.1 uncultured Bacteriovoracaceae bacterium
AGTGTACTCTATAGTGGACCATTTTACACTATAGGATTCATAGCCTCTGTAGAATATAAAAAATGCTGTAAGGACTGCGACCACAATCAATACATAAAATACGATCCTGATTTTAAGATGCGGCTTAATATCTTCTGACATACGAATTCTAATGTATACACAAATGCTATGTGTATGACAACAGCAGGAGTTGCCCAGTCTTTTAAAATCGATCTGTTCTTAAAAGAATCTATAAAGGGAAATAGGTTGACACACACTTTATCGTCTTATATAGGTATGAAAAACTTAACCTCAAATAACGACAAAATCTTACACGGAGGGGGGGGATATGGATGCCTGGAATTAAGATCCAGGATAATGAATCTTTTGAATATGCCTTGAGGCGTTTCAAGAAACAGGTAGAAAAGTCTGGGATACTATCCGAGGTCAGAAAACGAGAACATTATGAGAAACCAAGCGTTAAGAAGAAAAAAAAGGCATTAGCCGCACGCAAAAGGGCACTCAAGAGAATACGCAGATTTAAGGTTTATTATTGATGCTTTTAGAAAAAATCAGATCGGATATGAAAGATGCTATGAGGGCGGGTGACAAACAAAGACTAACCTGCCTTCGCATGCTTATTGCTGCAATCAAAAATCGGGAGGTTGGTGTAAGGAGAACCCTTGAAGAACAAGAGATCGTCTCTATAATACGTTCTCAGATCAAACAGCACAAAGATTCCTATAACCAATTCAAAGAAGGCAAAAGGGATGATCTGGCCCAGATAGAAAAGAAAGAAATAAGCATACTTGGTGAATATCTTCCCAAGGAGATGCCAGATTCAGAGATAAAAGGCATTGTAGACGAAGTCATAACTGAGACCGGGGCAACACGTAAGGATTTCGGTAGGGTAATGAAGACAGTTATGGCAAGGGTTGCAGGTAAGGCTGACGGGAAAAAGGTTAACAGCATAGTATCACAATGCCTTAATAATTAAGATATATCAATCACCAAGCTTGTATCAAGCCAACCTTAAAGTCATTTTACGATGAAAAAGGATGCGATAGAATTCACTATTGTTAAGGAATATATAAGGCCTTTCCTAACATCTCCATGCGGCCTTTATGCCCTGGATGTCCTAGGCCCATTTGATTCATGGGAGGAGACTCAAAGGAGGTGGAGACTCCTCAAGGAGATGATGTGCCTCATTCAACAAGAAGCCCCACTCCACTTTGAACATATACCCGATATTGTACCCCTTTTGAAAATAGCATCAAAGAAAGGCACCGTATTAGAAGGTCAGGATCTGATCATGCTGTCTTCAGCACTAAAGAATATAGCCTCTCTAGGTCATGACCTGTCTTTGACACAAAAAGAACTAGCTACCCTGGTAAAAGATATAACACCTTTTACATCGCTCACAAAAGAAATAGACTCAAGCCTCGAAGAGACAGGAGAGATATCAGATAATGCAAATCCCGTATTAAAGGATCTACGTTTAAGATTCAGATCCACAAGAGCATCTATTCTGGAAAGGCTCGAAACCATACTCAAAGGGCTAAAACCTCATTCTATTGTAATGGAGGATATTATCACTACAAGAAATGACAGGTTCGTGATCCCCCTTAGTCATGATTATGGGAGCTATATCAAGGGCATAACACATGATTATTCCAGGACTAGACATACAGTATATGTAGAGCCTTTAGAAGTAATAGAACGCAATAATAGCCTAAGCCAATTAAAGGTCCTTATCCGTGATGAGGAACTCAAGGTCCTGAAACACCTTACCTCTCTGATCTGGGGATCTATTGAACAGATACACACTAATCTTAATACGTATGGAAGGCTTGATCTCATCCATGCCTGTGCCCTATGGGCATTAGAGACAAATTCCACCATACCAGACCTTATCTCAAAGGGGATCTCTCTTGAGAAAGCAAGGCACCCAATCTTATTAGCACGTTTAGGGCCAAAGGGCGTTGTGCCTGTAGATATATCTGTGCCTGGTGATAAAGACTGCTTGGTAATCTCCGGGCCTAATGCTGGGGGTAAGACAGTAGCTTTAAAGACCCTGGGGCTTTTAATCACAATGGCAAAGAGTGGGTTAGCCATCCCAGCGCATAGTTCCTCTCAGATACCCCCTATAGGCAGAATATGGGTAGAGATGGATAACAATCAGGATATCAGACGTGATCTCTCTTCCTTTAGTGCACATGCAATAGCCTTGAAGCATATCTACGA
>CAZVAH010000089.1:2233-6857 GCA_964625035.1 uncultured Bacteriovoracaceae bacterium
ATCTACGAACATGTATCCCCAGGAGATCTAGTCCTTTTAGATGAACCCGGGGCAAGTACTGATCCGGATAAGGGAGGTGCTATTGCAGTGGCATGTATAGATGCATTTAGAAAAAAAGGGGCATATGTGATTGCTACCTCGCACTTGGGCCTTGTAAAGATGTACGGAATTTCACATAAAGGGGCAATAACCGCCACTACCACCTTTGATGACGAGAATATTAAACCATTATATAAGCTGGAGTATGGTGCCATTGGCCAGAGTAAGGCCTTTGAAATCATGGAATCTATTGACTTCCCAAAAGGGTTGATCGATGAGGCAAAAAGTATTGCATCTGGCAAGACAGATACCGCCCTTGCTAAGGCATTGGCGGATATCAGCCATACAAGCCTCATGCGCAAGCAGGCATCTTACGAGGTAGAAAAGTCAAAGGAATTACGGAAAAAGGCTGAGGAAACCTTATTGGAGATAGAGAGACTAAAGCTGCAAAGCGCCTTGAAATATAAACGATTTTGGGACGAGATTGGCAGATTGCCTAAGGGGCTACAGACAAAGGACGATAGGGATGATCTAAAAGGGATAATCGCTTCTCCCGAAGCCTTAGAATTAGAGGATGTATTAAAAGAGATTGAGCCTCTAGCGAAAAGGGTCTTAAACCTAAAAACAGGTGCTGAGGTAAGGGTAACTGGGACTGATACCAAAGGGATAATAAGTAGCATCTCCGGCAATATGGCAGAATTGATATGTGGCAATAAGAAGATAAAGATAGGTATAGATCAGATTGAAGTCTTAAGTGGAGATACATTAAAGACATCCTCTGCTAATACTTATCAGAATAATACATGCAATATTCCCAAATCTATGGTACTACCTGTGGTTGTTGTAGGCCTTCATGTGGATGAGGCCTTATCCGTGATAGAAAAAGCCATTGATAATGCAATTATATCCGGTCAGGATAAGTTGGAGATCATACACGGTAGTGGAACTGGCAGATTAAAGAATGCTATAAGAGACTATCTGAAAGATCTCTCTTATGTAAGGGGGTTGAAAGACGCCACTATTACAGAAGGTGGTGGCAATAAGACTATAGTCAGCCTATAGTAGATTAAAAACCAATGAGCAAAGAAGATATAGGAAACATTAAAACCCACATAGATATAGTTGCTATTGTCTCTGAGTATGTAACCCTGAAGAGAAAGGGAAAGTCATACTGGGGTTTGTGCCCATTCCATGAAGAGAAGACCCCCTCATTTCAGGTAGACCCGGCAAGACAGATGTATAAATGCTTTGGCTGTGGTGCAGGTGGAGATGTAATAAATTTCATAATGGAGATAAAAGGACTAAGCTTTTATGATGCCTTAAAGGAATTAGCTGGGAGGGCTGGCATACCTCTTCATCAAGACAAGAGGGATCGAAACAGATCTTCTCAAAAAAAGGCCTATTATGAGGTAAACAGGTTTGCAACAAAATTTTATAGTAAAGTCCTGTTCTCTGATGAAGGAAAGAGTGCTTTAAAATACCTGAAAGGTAGAGGCATTGCTGAAGATACAATCAAGGAATTTTCTTTAGGTTATGCCCCTGATAGCTGGGATAGCCTAGTGAATCTTCTCAAGAAAAAAGGGGGGCAGATGGCAATTGCAGCCAAAAGTGGCCTTATAGCTGAAAACAAATCCGGGACTTACTACGACAGATTTAGAAACAGAATAATATTCCCAATAATTGATCTAGGGGGTGAGGTGATAGGGCTTGGTGGTAGAATTATGGGAAGTGGTGAACCAAAGTATCTTAATACCCCGGAGACACTGGTATTTGAAAAACGAAAAGTCTTATATAACCTGGATCGTGCCAAGAATCACATACGCGTAGATGGCGTAACTATAGTTGAGGGTTATATGGATGTGATTTCCCTTTACAATGCTGGCTTTAAGACTGCTGTAGCAACACTCGGCACATCCTTAACAGAAGACCACATAAGACTCTTAAAACGGTTTACTGATAAAACAAGACTGGTTTTTGATGGTGACAAGGCAGGCAAGGCAGCCATGACAAGGGCTATAGAACCATTTTTAAAGACAGATATAATACCAGAGATCGTTGTGCTACCAGAGGGTAAAGACCCCGATGACATCGCCTCTGTAAACATCGATCCCTGGTATGAATTAATCTCTAAAGCCGAATCTATATGGGATTTCATTTTTCATGAATCGTTTTCCACTCGAAATGCATCGAAACTCGAGAACAAACTGAATATATTAAAAGAATTGGTTCCATTAATCTCAAGGGTAGAGAATCCCATCATGAGAGATCTCCTGATTGAGAGACTCTCTGTTGGTATGGGAATAGGACAATCGGTGATAAGGGAGCAACTGCGCTCTCCAAATATCAGTGGTGCCCCTACCAATTCAGGAGCCGATGACAAAAGCAGAGATTTGGTGGAAGAAACCATTGTGAGGTTAATGCTTTTTGACGAAAGGGCTATAAAGCTTATACGAAAACTTGATCTCGGACATGAGTTCAAGCAGACACATCTGGTGCCTTTGGTAAATTATATGCTGAAGAAGGGGAATGCCATCTTAGAGGATCCGATCTGTTCAGATGATATAAGAAGGGTTGCATCAAGATATATAGTGCAAGGTGAAATATATGGAGATAAAGAAAAGGCCTTAGTCGATTCAGCCTCCAAACTTATGAGAAGAATCCTTGATAGAGATATAAATAATATTCAAGGTGAGATCTTAAGGGCCGAAGATAAAAAAGAAAAAGGCCGTATTGTTGATTTAGTAAAGATAAAAGTAGAAAAGATAATGGCTAGAAAAGATATCTATGGTAATATTGTGGAGGTGCTGGAAAGAATATGAGTGAGAAAAAGGCTTACGCAAAAGAGGTTCAAAAACTTATAGCCATGGGTAAGGCAAAGGGTTATCTTACATATGATGAAGTCAACGATGTACTCCCGGATGACATGGTTACCCCAGATGAGATTGAAAATGTTATGGATCTCTTCTCTGAAATGGATATACAGCTGGTAGATACCGAGGCAGGCATTCTTGAAGGTGGAGCACATCTAAATACAGAGAGCAACCCCATTAGATCCACAGATCCTGTTAGGATGTACCTCCATGAAATGGGGGATGTTTCCCTGCTTTCCAGGGATGATGAAACCGAGATAGCAAAAAGGATAGAGGCAGGTCAAAGACAGATTTTAAATGTTATTATTAGATCCCCTGTAACAGTAAAGGAAGTGATTAATATCGGGCAAAACCTGATAAAAGGAAAACTTAAGGTAAAGGACGTAATAGACCTTGATGATATGCTTGAGGCTGATGAGGAAACAGCAACGATACACATCTTAGATGTTATCAAAGAGATTGAGAAAAAACAGGGGGCATTAAAGGAATTAAAATCCAGGCTCTTTCACTTAGAGACCAGTGCGGATAAAGAGATAATAAAACAGGATATGGTGAAAGTGAATATGGAGATAGTGAGATTAATGTATGATATCCATTTCAGCCTGGAACAGATAGAGACATTTGGCAACAGGCTAAAAGATCTAAGAAAACAATTAGAGAGCAAAGAAGATACTATCTTTTCTATTGAGAACTCCTTTGGTATCACTTATCAAAAGATCAAAGAAATAGAAAATGCTATTAAAGAAGACCTGCACCCTGAAGATATCAACACCTTTGTTAAAGATCAAGGACTTTGCAAAGAGGAGTTTTTGTCAAAGGCAAAAAAGATTTTAGATGCAAAAAGAGATATAAAGAAGATAGAGATCGAAGGTGGACTCACTGCCAATGGTTTGAGAAAGGCTGTTAGCACCCTCGAAGAGGGGGAATACAAGGCAAATGCTGCTAAAACAGAACTCGTACAGGCAAATCTAAGATTGGTTGTAAGTATTGCAAAGAAGTATGTAAACAGAGGTCTCCAATTCTTAGACCTGATCCAGGAAGGCAACATTGGTCTTATGAAGGCTGTAGAAAAGTTTGAGTATAGACGTGGTTATAAGTTCTCTACTTACGCCACATGGTGGATAAGGCAAGCTATCACCAGGGCAATTGCAGACCAAGCCAGGACCATCAGGATACCTGTTCATATGATAGAGACTATAAATAAACTTATAAGGACATCAAGGGTCTTAGTCCAGGAACTCGGCAGAGAGCCTACACCTGATGAGATTGCTCAAAAGATGGGATATCCAGAAGATAAGGTAAGAAAGATATTAAAAATCGCTAAAGAGCCTATATCTCTAGAGACACCCATAGGAGAAGAGGAGGACAGTCACTTAGGTGATTTTATAGAAGACAAAAAGCTTCCTTCTCCTTCAGAATCTATGGTTTCTAAAAACCTTTCAGACCAGGCTAGGCGGGTCCTTGCGACATTGACACCCAGAGAAGAAAAGGTGCTGAGAATGCGCTTTGGTATTGGTGAGAAATCAGATCACACCTTAGAAGAGGTAGGTAAAGACTTTACTGTGACCAGAGAAAGGATACGACAGATTGAGGCCAAGGCATTAAGAAAATTAAGGCATCCCAGCAGATCAAAAAAGCTGCGGTCCTTTCTGGATTAATCCGCCTTATAGGATTCAAACTATTTAGAAGGGGTCTGGTCTTGACCCATTAAAATC
>CAZVAH010000090.1:0-6783 GCA_964625035.1 uncultured Bacteriovoracaceae bacterium
ACTAAAAGAGATTGAAGCCAAAACAAAGATTTCGGCTCAGGTTCTAAAATTTGTTGAAGAAGATCAAAAAGATATGCTCCCTCCAATGGCCTTTCTAAGAGGTTTTTTGCAGGTTATTGCTAAAGAATTTGATATGGATGCTGTAGAGCTTATTAAGCATATGGAACAAACCCTCGGGCCTTATGATCAGCCAGAAAAGGAATCCTTTAGATATCAAAAGGTATCACGTTGGAAAATCCCTCTTTTTATATTTATTATAATATTGTTGTTTATCTTGTTAATGGTATGCTTAAGTTTATGGAGATCGAATAAAGAGAGTTCGCTCTCTAATCTGGCAGATTGCCTTGCTGCAGAAAAGACCTTTATGCAGACTTACAATCTTAAGACGAAAGAGGAAACAATAGCATATCAAGATCATTTAACAGAAATAAAATATCGTAAGGCAGATAACAAGATCATGAGCAGTAATAAAAACATGTCTTCTAAGGTATGATATGGCGGCTAAGGCATCCAATATAAAACTTCTCAAGGAATATATAAGCAAAGTCTGGGATTTTTATATCATAGAGATGCCTAACGCCCTCAAACAACTATAAATAGCAGAACTTATTGAAGCCCTGGAGGAGGAATCAATAGGGAAATTGTTCCTGCTTTTAGATGTGGATACAGCCTCAGAGGTTATCTCAGAGCTGTCGGATGATTCCAGGGATGATGTGCTCGATGATATTTCTGATACAGAACTGGCAAGGATTGTTGAAGATATGGACTCTGATGATGCGGTGGATCTGGTCGGGGATCTTCATGATGAGCGGGCTGAGCGAGTACTTGCCGCTATGGATCCAAGAGAATCCTCTGAGATAAGAGATCTATTAATCTATCCAGAGGATACAGCAGGTGGCATCATGCAGAAAGAGATGATCTCTGTTGCTGAAGGAGCCACCATAGATGAGGTAATTGATCAGATAAGACAACAAGCACCAGATGTTGATGACATACACAATGTGTTTGTTGTTGATCATCCCGGGCGATTAAAAGGTAGTGTACCTTTAGTACACCTTATCTTAGCAAAGCCGGATGCGCGTATATCTCAGATAATGGATGCAGATCCTGTATCAGTACCAGTGGATATGGATCAGGAGGAGGTTGCAGGTCTATTCAAGAAGTATGATAGCGTAACGCTGCCTGTAGTGGATCAGGGAAACCGTCTTTTGGGTCGTATCACAGTAGATGACATAGTAGACGTTATAGATGAAGAGGCCACAGAGGATATGTTCATGCTGGCAGGTGCTGATGAAGATCTTCTAAGTTCATCCATTTTAAAGAATGCATCCACGAGGATCCCGTGGCTTTTTATATGTTGGTTAGGTGGGGTATTGAACTCATTTTTGATTAAAGGTTTTGAGTCTCATCTCAGTCAACTCATAGGACTTGCAGCATTTATGCCTATAATCCTGGGTATGGGGGGCAACGTTGGTTCTCAGTCTGTGGCCTTAATTGTACGGGGCATAGCCACAGGAAGGGTTTCCACCACGGACTTTTTGAAGATAGTGTTAAAGCAGCTAGGTGTGGGGGGCATACTGGGATGTATGTATGGAGTAATGTTGGGGGCTACAACATTTTTCATTTATCCAGGTAACCCCAAGATGTCTTTCGTAGTTGGGCTGTCTATATTTAATTCTATGACAATAGCCGCTTTTGCGGGTACAATCTTGCCTATAATGTTCTTCAAGCTAGGAAAAGACCCCGCGGTGGCATCAGGACCTTTTATGTCTACAGCTATGGACCTGGTTGGTGTGGTTGCGTATTTTAGTATTGCAGTGCTCCTGATATTCTAAGGTAAATGCCTAAGCTTACTTCAGACGCCATAATATTAAATACAAAAGATTACCTGGAATCCGATAAGATTGTATGCGCCTTTACTGAAGGTAGCGGTATAATCAATGCTATTGCCAAGGGTGCGAGGAAGAGTAAAAAGAGATTTCCTGGTACGCTTGAACCATTCAGCGAGGTGGCATTGGTATATTCCTTCCGGGAAGGGATGGATCTGTTCAGGATAGATAGTGCAAGCCTTAAATCTGCAAACCTTGGTATCAGAGAGGACTTAAATCTGCTTGCACATGCATTTGTACTCACTGAAGTGGTAGGTGCCCTCTTGGGCCCACATGATCCTAGCCCTGAAGTCTATAAATATCTAAGGTATGCCCTTTCTTGTATGGATATGCATAAACAATGGTTTTCTGTCTGGAGTATATCCATGATAAATCTCTTTAAGGCCCTGGGTTATGGTATAGACATGAATACATGGCATAAGATAGATTCAGTCTTAAAGACAGGCAAGAACATAAGGGCATCTCTTTCACCAGAGGCCCTGGCGTTCATAAAAAAAGGTGAGGAGGTAAAATATCCTGTCTTGACAAGGATGGTTGTAAGTCCACGGGCTAGAGAAGAGATAGAGAAATTATTACTCATGCTTTCTAATATGATCTGTGATAAGCCATTAAAGTCTGTGGGTTTCCTGGCAAAGCTACTTGACGTAAATTTAGAGCAATGATAGAGGCAAGGGCAACATGGACTTTCAAGACCTGATTATGAAGTTACAGCAATTCTGGGCAGAATATGGTTGTTTAATTGTTCAGCCATATGATTTAGAGGTTGGTGCTGGTACGTTTAATCCAGCTACCTTTTTCAGGGCATTAGGGCCCAAGCCATGGAATGTTGCATATGTGGAGCCTTCCAGAAGACCTACAGATGGGCGCTATGGACAGAATCCAAATCGCTTACAGCACTATTACCAGTTTCAGGTCGTGCTTAAACCATCACCTATAGATGTACAGGACGTATATTTGAAGAGCCTCTTCATCATGGGCATAGATCCATTGGAGCATGACATAAGGTTTGTGGAAGATGACTGGGAATCCCCTACACTTGGAGCATGGGGTCTTGGCTGGGAAGTCTGGTTGGATGGTATGGAAATCACACAATTTACCTATTTTCAGCAAATAGGGGGATTTGACTTGGATCCTGTATGTACAGAGATTACCTATGGGCTAGAAAGAATAGCCCTGTTTCTTCAAGGAGTGGACTCTGTATTTGATATAAGGTGGTCTCCTAATATCTCATATAGAGATGTTCATCTCAGGGGCGAGGTTGAATGGTCAAAATACAACTTTGAACTAGCTGATACCTCTATGTTAGCTACACTTTTTGAGATGTACGAAAATGAAGGCCTTTCCATAGGGAAACAAGGGTTATGCCTGCCAGTATATGATATGTGCCTGAAGTGCTCTCATATATTTAATCTCCTGGATGCAAGGGGGGCTATAAGCACAACTGAGCGCACCGCATATATAGTCAGGGTAAGAAACCTGGCAAAGACTGCTGCTACACTTTATCTTGATACAGATAAGGTAGATACTGAGACCCTCACAGAGGGGGAGTCGTGACAAGATCTTTATTGGTAGAGATTGGGACTGAAGAGATCCCCTCTGAATTTATACCGCCAGCCCTTAGCTTTATGCAGGGATGGGTGGACTCAAAGTTAGGTGAGCTTTTATTAGATCATAGGATGCCTGAAACATTTGGTACCCCAAGAAGACTGGCAATCAAGGTGGAAGGCATTCCTGAAAAATTACCGGATATTAAGGAGGTTAAGACAGGTCCTCCTAAAAAGATAGCCTTTGATGAACAAGGTAGTCCCACTCGGGCGGCCTTTGGATTTGCAAAATCTGTTGGTGTAGATATCAAGGACATTACATTTAAGGATACGCCTAAGGGACCTTATCTATGTGTAACCAGGACTATCCCTGGAAGGTCAGTTGGAGAAGCTCTCCCCTCTATTATAGAAGAGATGATAAAAGAGATACCTTTTCGGAAGACCATGCGGTGGTCTAATCCCGGAGTCAGGTTTGCAAGGCCTGTACACTGGATTGTAGCTCTGTTTGGGGATACAATGCTAGATGTCGCCTTTGGAGATATATCAGCCGGGAACAAGACGAAAGGGAATCGTTTTATGGCCCCAGATTTTATTGAGATACCAGGGCCTGAGGTATATGAAAAACTCCTCAAGGAGGCATATGTAATCCCTGATATAGAGAAACGAAAGGATATAATATGGGGAGACGCTTCAAGGTTTGCAAGTCAGATAGAGGGACAAGTAAGAGGCAAAGGCCTATTAGAGGAAGTGGTAAATCTCCTGGAATATCCTTATGTGGTAATGGGTAAATTTGATAATGGTTTTTTAGATTTACCTACAGAAGTGCTCGTGACGGTGATGGAACACCATCAAAGATGTTTTCCTGTATATCACATCAAAGATAAGACAAGATTAAAACCATATTTTATTGGGGTAAGCAATATAGTCCCACAGGATACAGACTTGGTCCGAAAAGGTAATGAAAGGGTTCTTAAGGCAAGATTGGAGGATGCTAAATACTTTTTTGAAGAAGATCTTAAGGTTTCATTGGAAGAATATGCGGGGAGGCTAGGAGATGTGGTTTTTCATAAAGATCTCGGTACCTCTTATGAAAAGGTTTTGAGATTTACACATATTGCCCTTTATCTTGCAGAATACCTTGCACCGGACAAAACAGACAAGGTCAGAAAAGCAGCAATGCTTTGTAAGGGTGATTTAAATAGTCTTATGGTTTATGAATTTCCTGAATTGCAGGGTGTGATGGGCAGAGAATACGCCTTAAGGCAAGGGTATGACCCTGAAGTAGCCTTAGCTATCTATGAACATTATTTGCCTACTTCTGCTACGGATGAGATCCCTTCAGGTATTATAGGTAACCTTGTAGGTATTGCAGATAGGATTGATACTATATGTGGCTGTTTTGGTATAGGAGAAGTCCCAACAGGCACATCAGATCCGTATGGGCTGCGCAGGCAGGCCATGGGCATCCTTAATATCTTATTGGATAAGGCATATAGAATCTCCATATCTGAGCTTATAGACGTTAGCCTGTCGTTGCTTTCTGACAGGCTTAAAAGAGAGGGGAAAAAGGTAAGGCAAGATGTTTTAGAATTTTTCAAGACAAGGCTTATTACTATCCTTCAATCAAAAGGCATTGGGGGAGATATTATAGAAGCTTGCCTTTCTTCTGGTTTTGACGACCCTGTAGATACATATATGAGGGCAAAGGCAATTACTTCTGCGATAAAAGAGTCATGGCTCGAGTCTATATGTATTGCAAGTAAAAGGGTGGAGAATATCCTTAAGAATACTGAAGTATCAGAGGATATCTCGCCAGACCTTCTAGTCCAGGAGGAAGAAAAGTCCCTTTACAGGAAATTCCAGGAGATAGAAAGGCCTTTTATAAGCTATGCCAGAAAGAGGGAGTATACATCTGCACTTAGACTATTAGCTGACCTTAAAGACCCTATAGATGCATTTTTTGATGAGGTATTGGTTATGACAGATGATATCCCAACAAGGAATAATCGTATAACCCTCTTAAAAAGGCTTGTTGGGATGTTTAACGCGATAGCAAAATTTTCCTGTATAAATACACGGTAATGAAGTCTACCCATCCTTCAAAAGGGATAAGAAAGAAGAGAGAAACCCTTACCAAATGGGATATGCGGGATGCCTTTTCCATAGACGTAGACAGGATACTCCATTCTCAGGCCTATACCTCTTATATCGATAAGACTCAGGTATTTTATCTAGTAGGGCACCCGGGGATTGCACATAGGGTAATACATGTACAACTTTTATCCAGGATTGCCCGTACAATAGGCCGTAGATTAGGACTCAATGACGACTTGATAGAGGCTATTGCCATAGGACATGATATTGGACATCCACCGTTTGGACATGATGGAGAGAGCTATCTTGACCGTTTGTGTCAGGCCTCTGGTATAGGTAGGTTCAGGCACAATATTCAAGGGATAAGGGCCTTAGAGGTGATCGAAAAGAGGGGTAGAGGCCTAAATCTCACACTTCAGGTCTTAGATGGGATACTTTGTCACAACGGAGAGATGACAGAGCAGTCGCTTTGCCCTGATAGGGGGGTAGGCTTTGCATCCTTGGATAAAAAGATCGAAATTGCCAGAGATGGGGGCAATCCTGTCCCCATGACCATGGAAGGGTGTTTAGTCAGGATGGCAGATACCATAAGCTATATTGGGAGAGACATAGAGGATGCCATTTCACTTGGTATAATATCTAGAGAATCCATACCACGTGATGTAAGATCCGCTCTGGGAGATACCAATGGTAAGATAGTATATACCCTGGTTGAAGACCTGATCTCAAATTCAGGAAAGGATGCGATTCTCTATTCCTTAAGGGTGTTTACTGCCTTAAAGAAGCTAAAGGCCTTTAACTATGAAAATATATATCTGAACAAAAAGGTGAAATCAGAATCAGAAAAGATCAGGATCATTTATGAGCTGGTATTCAAACGGTTGGTAGGCGATATTGAAACTCAAAAGAGAGACTCGTATGTATATACAGACTTTCTAAGCCGTATGGATGATGCCTATCCAAAGGCCCATAGTGCAGGAGAAATTGCAAGAGATTATATAGCCAGTCTTACTGATTCAAGATTTCTAAACTTATTCTATCGGATGTTTATTCCCAAGATGCTTGAATAACTTCACATTCCACCATTTCACCTAAAGAGACGATGCCTTTCTCTTTAGGTAGTACAATAAGACAGTTGGCCTTTGACATAGATGAGAGAATGCCCGCGCCTTGTGGCCCGGTAAGATCTACAGTAAGATCAGCACCATCTCTTGTTAATATACCCCTTAGATAATGAGGCCTATCGGTCTTTTTTC
>CAZVAH010000091.1:0-6701 GCA_964625035.1 uncultured Bacteriovoracaceae bacterium
ATCTACAACATCCCCGATAGATGCTGGTCTTGAATTAATACCTACCTTCCCTGCCTTTATTAGCGAGTCTGCGCCACGTCTGGATATAATGCTACAACATGCAATGTATCTATTTATACGCATTTTGGGCATAGGTTTATTATAGCCTACCATATATAAATCTTACAATGACTATACTACTATTATATTAAATATGGAAGAGACTTCGGTTTTATCCTGATCTTCATCCATTAGCAATAATCATTCAGTTACAAAGGCACAAAGTAAAAACCTGAATAGCACAATATCTTAAAAAAACTCTTCAGTAGTAGCTCTGCGCTTATGGGCGGCTTATAGAGCCTTACTAATTTTTTGTTCCTATGTGCCTTTGCCACTTTGTGCCTTACAATCTTGTGCTTCACTGAATGGTTACCATTAGCAGCTAAACTTTCTTGTGTGATAATATGCCCATATGGTATATGGCTCAACATTATATGAAAAAGATATTTATATAGTTTTATTAGTTTTATTGGTTTTATTGGTTTGATTGGTTTAAATGAAGTGAAATTATGAAAACAAAGGTTTTTAATGTCCCTTAATGCTAAGGATAAAAAGAATGTATTAGGCCTTGGGTTTATAAGCCTCATGAATGACGCATCAAGTGAGATGATATATCCCCTGCTGCCGATTTTCTTGACAAGCGTGCTTCATGCCAGCGCATCAGCCCTAGGTATTATAGAAGGTCTAGCAGAGACAACTGTATCTGTATTGAAATACATATCAGGGTCTATGTCCGACCGATTCGGAAAGAGAAAGCCAATATTTGCAGCAGGCTACACCATATCCAATCTTGTCCGTCCTCTTATCGGGATTGCAACCAGCTGGTGGCATGTCCTCTTTTTCCGTCTTGGAGATCGGGTAGGAAAAGGAATAAGGACATCCCCAAGGGATGCACTACTTGCAGATTCTGTAACAGATGAGGCCAGAGGATTTGCCTTTGGGTTCCAGCGTGCCATGGATAACCTGGGAGCAATCATAGGCCCCCTTATAGCTACTGCCCTTATCCAGTGGGGTAATTGTACTATAAAGACAGTCTTCCTGTTATCTATCGTGCCAGGTATTATAGCCATTACACTTGCATATTTCGCAGTTACAGAAAGAGCACCCAAATTTGTCTCTGCCTCTCATAAAACCTTTACAGGCTCAATAAACCCCCGATTTTTATTGTTCCTTATAGCTCTACTCATCTTTACCCTGGGTAATTCCACTGATGCATTCCTGCTGCTTAAGGCTCAAAACGCAGGTGTATGTCTAGCCTTGATCCCTATTATATGGATGGTCTTAAGTATCTCCAAAACAATATTTGCCATCCCTGGAGGGCGACTCTCTGATAAAATCGGAAGGAAGCCCGTAATCATAGGGGGCTGGGTGGTATATGGGGCTACCTACCTCGGGTTTGCATTTGCAGGTGGCCAGGCCACTATATGGGGGCTCTTTTTTGCCTATGGCCTATATTTTGGACTATGTGAAGGAACAGAGAAGGCCTTTGTGGCAGAGCTGACTCCTGAAAAGGCAAGGGGAAACGCCTATGGCCTCTATAATCTTGCTATAGGGATAGGGGCATTGCCTGCTTCTGTGATCTTTGGGCTTGTCTGGGATATGTGGGGCTCACGCTATGCCTTTATAATGGGGGCACTGCTTGCCCTCATTGCTTCACTTGTGCTCGCTTTTGTCAAAAAACCAATATCTGCTCAAAATTCGGTGGAATTTTAAGCAGACAATGAAAATGAAGATTGCAAAGTGCAAAACTCAAATTTGTAATAACGATAATAATATGTAAGTTGCCTTAGCTCGGAGTAAAACTAACTGTAAATAGGGTATTTTTGTATCCAGATCTACTGGCGATTCATGAATTTCATATACCAATCTATAACAGCACCACCCCAAAATAAATATATAATCGCCCCAAGGGAGAGAAATGGCCCAAACGGGATGGGAGATCTGGTATCCTTGTGGGTAAGGACTATCCACGTAAGTCCTACAACAGAGCCTATAGCAGAGGAGATAAGGATAGTAAATAGAACCCCTTTCCAGCCAATGAACACTCCTATCATGGCAAGCAATTTCACATCCCCACCCCCCATACCCTGTTTGCCTGTGATAAAAAAATAGCCATATACCACGCCCATAAGGATGCCTCCCCCTAAAACTAACCCTATCAAGGCTTCTTTGTATGAAACAGGAAGCCAATAGATAACCACAAGCCCTATCAGGATGCCACTTATGGAGATTCTATCAGGTATAATCTGGTGGTCTATATCTATAAATGTGACCACAACTAAGGCACATACCCATATGAAATATATAGCAAAATCAAGCGTTGCCCCAAATCTGTACAACAGGCCAAGTGCAAGGAGAGCGGTTATTGCCTCTATCAAAGGGTATCGGGGAGAAATCCTTGCCTTACAATTCCTGCATTTACCTTTGAGAACTACGTAGCTGAGTATTGGTATATTATCCCAGGGGTTTATTTTTGCACCACACTTTGGGCAGCGGGAACCTGGGACAATGATAGATTCATCTCTGGGGATCCTGTATATACAGACATTTAAAAAGCTTCCTATAATAAGCCCACTTATTACTACAGCGGCATTCCATATCACCCTATAAGATCTCCCCTGTTGAACCTTATTACCTCTGATCTTATGGTAGATGCAATATCATCCATAATACCCTTTAATGGCTCATCCGTGGACAGGAGCGAGGAGACCTCTTCTAACTTCTCTCCTATTGTATCCATCTCATCAACAATCGGGGCTACCATCCTCAAAGTGATATCAGGATCTGCAAGAAGCTTGTTATATTTATCCAACAGGCCTAAGGCTTGTTCGCTAAAGCTCAAACCCTTTATCTTATCCCCCTGAAGCGGGCTGGTCATCTCTGTTACACCAGGCAATATGGTGCGTGAGATATTTTCTGCCGATGTTATTTCTTCCCTTTGCAGGATATCTTCAAACTTAACACCAAAAGATGCATGCCCTTGATGGGATACCTGGCCTGTGGTCTTCCCAATAATCATATTCGGATCTATTTTCATTATATGTCTCCTTCTGACAACCCTTACAGCAAGAATAGTGCCATATCCTTTTATATTATTCGGAGCCCGCGTAACAAAACTTAAGGTGGCAATTTATTCCTTTACCAGGGAATTTTGCTCCATATCTAATCCCCTGGTATCATGTCTTCTATCTTTTTTAGCCTGGCATCCAACATTGTTTTTCTGTCCACCCCTGTGAGTTCCTTCAAAAAATCCTTTATTGCCTTTTTTGTGTCTTCTATAACCATTGCAGGATCATTATGTGCTCCGCCTACAGGCTCTTTCACAAGGTAATCTGCTATTCCACCATTGTAGAGATCACGGCCTGTACCCCTTAGTATATCAGCAGCTATCTCCTTGTTTGACGCATCCCCCCAGATAATAGAAGAAAAGCCCTCTGGGGATATAGCACTATAAAAGGCATGCTCTAGCATGATGATTCTATCCCCGAAACCGAGGGCAAGAGCCCCTCCCGAGCCTGCCTCTCCAATAATACAGGCTATTACAGGGACATTTATAGATGCTATGGTGGAAATACACCTTGCTATAGAAAAGGCCTGCCCTTTATATTCTGCCTCTGGTCCGGGATATGCACCAGGTGTATCCACAAAAGTAACTATTGGCTTATCAAATTTCTCAGCCAACTTCATTAGTCGAATGGCCTTGTAGTGTCCCTCGGGAGAGGACATACCATAGTGATGATGGATATAATCTTTCTTTTTAAAAGAATGCTTTTGGTTTGCAATTACCACAAGGGGTATACCTTCCAAGGTAGCAAGCCCTCCTATTATAGCAGGATCATCCCCGTAGATCCTGTCTCCATAGACCTCCATAAAGTCATCGAATATAGTATCTATAAATTCACTGGGCCCAGGCCTATCAAAGAGCCTCGCAAGCTCTACACTCTCCCACCTGGAGATGCCATTATACATCTCTGTCCGCAATGTCTTTACCTTATCAGCAATCTCTGTAACATCTGTCCCTGAGATCTTTGATATACTATGCTCTAAGTGTTTAAGTGCCTTATCTATATCAGCAAACTTATCATAACCTCTTGTCTTCATATCATCGCTATCCCCGAGGGACCCAATATCTCCTGTATCTTATCCGCAAACTTCCCGGATGGGTCCACCATATAGTCTTTGCCAGCATCTACGTTTACAATGACAGTACCTGTATGTATCTCAAAACATAAGGGGCACTCCCCCTTAAATACAAGGGTAGTCTCTTTAATCCTCTGGATAAGGCAGGGATCTATCTCATCATCAATTCGAACCAGTATCTTTCTTGTCAGCATTAATTTTGCATCTTCTATAGGATACACCTCTTCTGCCAGGAGCTCTACTTGTATGTTCTCTATCTCTTCATTCCCGCCAGCCTTTTCGCGCTGATTTATACTTGCCTTTACAAAGACAGGGGCTTCGCTGGTAATGTTTGGCTGGTATTTGTTCAAACAGTTAGGGAAAAAGATAACAGGGACACTACCATAAAGATCTTCTAGGTTGGCCTTTGCCATAAGATCCCCTTTTTTTGTCCTTATTACATTCAAGCCTTGTAAGATTCCAGCTATTATCACCTTCCCTGTCTTTTCTGGAAGGGAAAAGCAATTTGCCGTAGAATATCTTTCTATAACCGGGGTGTATCTCTCAAGGGGGTGTCCTGTAATATAAAACCCTATGCCGTCCTTTTCCATCTGCAGACGTTCATTATCGCCCCAGTCTGGTATATCAGGCATCTTCCTTGGTGATCCATCCCTGTCCCACTGCCCAAGATTGAACAGCGTCTTTTGTCCATCATGTTTATCTTTCGCAATACGTTGAGCATCTTCTATTACCACATCTAAAACTTCCATTATTGCCCTGCGATTTGGATGGATTGTATCAAAACAGCCTGCCTTTATAAGCGACTCTATCACCCGTCTATTCACCTTTGTAAGGTTTATTCTATGTATAAACGACTGAAAATCTTCAAACTTACCCTTAGCCTCCCTTTCTTTTATAATTATATCTACAGCAGATCTGCCAACATTCTTTATTGCACCCAAGCCAAAGCGTATACCCTTCTTGGTTGTTACAAATTCCCATCTGCTTTCATTTATATCAGGAGATAGTATCTTTATACCTTTGGCCCTACACTCCGCTATATGCCTTACCACCTTGTCCGTGTTATTTAGATCTAGAGAAAGATTTGCAGCCATAAATTCCATTGGATAATGTGCCTTTAGATATGCAGTTTGATAGGCGATCAATGCATACGCAGCTGCATGAGATTTATTAAAGCCATAAAGGGCAAATTTGTCCATAAGAGAAAATATATCTGCGGCAACGTCCTTTGGCACACCTTTTTTTGCTGCCCCTTCTATAAAGATCTCCCGTTGCTTCTTCATCTCTGACGGTTTTTTCTTTCCCATAGCACGCCTTAATAAATCAGCCTTGCCAAGTGTATATCCGCCCATCATCTGTGCGATCTGTATGACCTGTTCTTGATAAACTATAATCCCATATGTCTCTTTTAAGACAGCCTCTAACATGGGGTGGGAATATCCAATCCTTTCCCTCCCATGCCTCCGATTGATATAGGATGGAATAAGCGTCATAGGGCCTGGACGATATAGGGCAACAGCAGCTATAATGTCCTCGTATTTTGCAGGATTCAATTGCCTCAACATCTGCCTCATGCCTAGACTCTCTAATTGAAAAACACTGGATGTATCGCCACTGCCTATAAGCTGATAGGCCTTTTTATCATCAAGAGAAATCCCGCCTATATCTAATTCAATACCTTTTGATTTAAGCATATCTATGGTTGTCTGAATAACCGTAAGTGTCTTTAACCCTAACAAGTCAAATTTTATAAGCCCTACACGCTCAATACAATCTTTGTCGTACTGGCTCACAAGCATCCCCCTCTTATCCTTGTAGACAGGAATGTAGTCTGTAAGGGGATTATTATCAGAGATCACCACGCCTCCAGCATGTACAGATGCATGTCTGGTTAGCCCTTCTAGGGATTTGGCAATCTCCATTAGATCGGCTATCCTATGGTCATTTTCTACCAATTCTCTTAGCCTGGATTCTACTTCTATCGCCTCATCTAGCGTTATCTTGGGGTCACCAGGTATAAGCTTTGCTATTCGATCTACCTCGCCAAAACTCATGCCTAAAACCCTCCCGACATCTCTGATGACAGCCTTGGCCTTCATGTTCCCAAAGGTAGTGATCTGGGCCACATATTCATACCTATCTCTTACATATTCTATGACCTTGTCTCTTCCCTCCTGGCAAAAATCCACATCTATATCTGGCATGCTTTTACGTTCTGGATTCAAAAACCTCTCAAACACCAGGCCCCACCTTATAGGATCTATGTCTGTTATCCCTAATGCATAAGCTACAAGAGATCCTGCGGCACTACCCCGGCCAGGCCCCACAGGGATCCCTTGCTTCTTTGCATAGTTAATATAGTCGGCAACAATCAAAAAATAATCGGCAAGGCTCATGGTATCTATTATCTTGAGTTCACTGGTTAACCTTTCTTCGTATTCGGCCATTTTTGCCTCTTTAATCCGAGAGTTAAGCCCTTTCCACGATTTTTCCTCCAGCTGTTTGTTTAACGCCCCATTCTC
>CAZVAH010000092.1:0-6694 GCA_964625035.1 uncultured Bacteriovoracaceae bacterium
ACTTGAAAATAATTTCCAGCCTATTTTTTCCTTAATGTCTTTTGTATTTTGTTTGCCATGTGAGTTGCCTCGCAGATCTTAAGGGCAAAGCCGTGACTTTTAGATGTCTGCAAGAGAGCCTTGACATCTTTTGGAAGACAAGATCCTCCATACCCGAGGCCTGCCAAAAGGAATCTTGGCCCTATCCTGGAGTCTGTGCCCATACCTTCTCTTACTTGAGATATATCTGCACCTACCTTCTCACATAATATCGCCAGTTCATTTATAAAGGATATCTTTGTAGCAAGAAATGCATTGGATGCATACTTTGAAAGCTCTGCACTCTTTGGGTCCATTATAAGTATAGGGTTATTTGTAGTACGTACAAAGGGGCTGTAGAGTTCCTTCATAATCTCTGAAGTGCGTACATTATCAGCACCTATAATTACCCTCTCTGGTCGTATAAAGTCTTGAATGGCGTTTCCTTCTTTCAGGAATTCAGGGTTGGATACTACATCGAATTCTATATGAGACAGCCCCCTTTGATCCAATCTTTTTTGGATAGTATCCCTTACCTTTTCTGCAGTACCTACAGGCACTGTGGACTTATTTACAATAATCTTGTACTCCTTAAGTATATCTCCTATCTTGGAGGAGGCATCGAGAACATATCTGAGATCAGCAGATCCATCGGCATCGGATGGGGTGGCCACAGCAATAAAACACAATAGACTTTTTATAATCCCATCCTTTATATCTTGAGTAAATATAAGTCTCCCTTCTCTTACATTCCTCTCTATTATATCCTTCAATCCAGGTTCATATATAGGGAGCTCGCCCTTTTTTAGGGTGTCTATCTTTTCTTTATCCTCGTCCACGCAGATTACATCATTTCCCATCTCTGCGAGACATGCGCCAGTGACGAGTCCCACATAACCTGCACCTATCATACAAATCTTCATTACTTAGCCTCCGTAACTGGTGAGTTTGACTTATCTATTATCGCATGCTAGGTTTATACAGCATTTAGAGCATATATCAAGGAATTATTACATGTATTGGGATAAAGGGACAGAGACCATCTCAAGAGAGAAATTAGAAGAACTTCAGCTTAAAATGCTTAAGGAGACATTGGAAAACGCAGCACGTTCTCCATATTATAGAGATTTAGGGCTTGGTGATTACAGGGTAACAACCCTTAGTGATATAGAGAAACTACCTTTTACTACAAAACAAGACTTAAGGGATGCATATCCATATGGTATGGTATGTGTCCCCCAAAAAAGGTTAGTGAGGCTCCACGCTTCTTCAGGTACCACCGGAACCCCAACTGTGGTGTTTCATACTATGAGTGATATAGATACATGGGCGGATTTGGTAGCAAGATGCCTTTATATGATAGGGGTTAGGCAAGAAGATGTTTTTCAGAACATGATAGGATACGGTTTGTTCACAGGCGGGCTTGGACTCCATTATGGAGCAGAGCGCATAGGGTGCCTCACTATCCCTACGGGGCCAGGCAATACCAAGAGGCAGCTAAGATTTATGAGGGAATTTGAAGTCTCTGTGGTCCACGTGATTCCAAGCTATGCTTTGCATTTAGCAGATACTGTAAAGAATCTTGATATCGTACCAGAAAGAGATCTGCCACATTTCAAGAGGGCTATCCTTGGGGCAGAACCCCATTCAGAGGGGACAAGAAGAAAGGTGGAAGAGTTTTTTGATATAGATGCATTTAATTCTTATGGCCTCTCAGAGATGAATGGGCCAGGGGTGGCCTTTGAGTGTCAGGAAAAGCAAGGGATGCACATCTGGGAAGATGCCTATCTGGTTGAGGTAGTCGACCCTAATACATTAACACCTGTGAAACCAGGAGAGATAGGGGAGCTGGTCATGACTACCCTTACCAGAGAAGGTATGCCCATCATACGGTACAGGACAAAGGATTTGACAGCCTTGATCCCAGGGGTGTGTGCATGTGGGAGGACTCATCACAGGATCAAAAGGATATCAGGCCGGTCTGATGATATGCTGATTATCAAGGGGGTGAATATATTCCCTGTACAGGTAGAACAGGTATTTATGGATATGGAAGGGGTGGGAAGAAATTACCAGATAATACTGGAATCCAGGGGGCATAATGATCATATGATTGTACGTGTGGAGCTTGATCCAGAGGTGTTTGTTGGTGATTTAAAAAAGATTGAAGAATTAAGGAAACGGATTATAGAGGGTCTCAGGGGCGAGATTCTTATAACCCCTGAGGTAGATTTATGTAAACAAGGGAGTTTACCCGTATCAGAAGGCAAGGCAGTAAGGATAATAGACAAGAGAAATATATAGGAAGCCAAGAATTGTCTGATGTTGAGACCTTGCTTGGGTAAATGCCTTCATGTCGTAAGTGATGTACAGATATATACACTTTAGGTGGATCAATCTTTTGATTCGTTATGCTCTTTTGTCTCTTTCTCTTTTTCAACGCTCTTTTTTTCTTCAGATTCTGTAACTGCTGACTTGAAATTTTTTATCCCCTTACCTAAGGCTGAGCCTACCTCAGGTAATTTCCCTGCGCCGAATATAATGAGCACTATCACTAAGATTATTATAATCTCCGTCATGCCTATCCCGCCTATCATAATACTCCTCCCATTCTTCTTATATTAGTTCATCTATCACAGATATGAAAGTGATACAACTAACTAAAACATCTCTTAAAGGGGTCGAGCTTTAATTTCTGGACAGTTGTGTACGTGCCATGTTATATTCTATGAAAGAGTGAATAGTAAATAGATTTATTTTTATCCGCCAATGGCGGAGATGTCTGTATTTATTGGTTTATATGAAAATAGAGGTCAGGGATCAGAGGCCAGTTTCAGGGATAAATATTTCTCTTGGCCCTGAGCATGTTTTCATGCTTTCCGCCTTTGGAGGATAACCGAAAGATCATGGGGGTTTGCATGAGCAAGGATACCAGTCTTTTGATATTTACTGATTTAGATGGCACTTTGCTAGATTTTTATAGCTATTCAGGGGAGGTTTCCAGGCCTGCACTAAATGCGATAAAAAGATTAAATATACCGCTGGTAATAGCTACCAGTAAGACAGGGATAGAGGTTGAGCACTTATTAGATATACCATGTATTTCTAAGATATTTATAACAGAAAACGGCAGCGGGATATTTTTGCCTAAGGGATTTAAGATTCCCGAAGGAATGGATTCGTATGTCCTTGATAATTATCAGGTTATACAGTTAGGGCCTTCGTATTCAGAAGTGTTGTCCAAGATTTCTCAAGCTAAAAGGGCAAGTGGTGTTCAAATAAAGGGTTTTTCAGCCATGAATCCAGGGGAGATAGCATCTCTTACAGGATTGGATATTGAATCTGCTAATAGGGCCAAGAAACGTGATTTTTCAGAGCCGTTTGTCTTTGATGGCGGAAAGAGGGATCTTGGGAGATTTGTTGAGGTCATAAATAATCTTGGCCTTTCTTGCATAAAAGGGGACCGCTTTTATCATGTTATAGGGAATGTAGATAAGGGTAAGGCAGCAAAAATTATATTAAAGATATATAAAGATAGATTTCCTGGTGTAAACTGGAAGACGATAGCCTTAGGGGACAGCCCCAATGACGTACCTTTATTTAGGGTTGTTGATCTCCCAATCTTAATACGTAGACCAGACAATTCCTATGTAGAACTCCCCAAGAGTATAAGGGGTAGGGTCATAAGAACCCCTAATGTTGGCCCTCAAGGATGGAATGATGTAATGTTAGATTTATTAGATAAGGAGGTGGGTGTAAGTGAGTGATTTTTTTCAGAATGGTACTGTTTCCACCCTCCATCAGATTGGCAGGGTAGAGTTGGAGGGTTTGGAAGAAAGGATTACTAGATGTGCTGTATGGAGGCCGATTTCTTTGATTTTGCCGTCTTTATATTCTGAATTAGAGGACCAAGCCCTCCCGCGTATAGTGAATATATTAATAGACATAGGCTATATTGACCGGATAGTTATAGGTTTGGATAGCGCGAATGAAGATGAATTCAATCAAGCCTTGAATTTTTTTGCAATATTACCCCAGAATACAAAGGTTATCTGGAATAATGGGCCAAGGATGCAGTCCGTATATGCCAAATTAAGTGAAGAAGGGCTACTTAGTGTATCATCCGGTAAGGGGAGAAACGTATGGATGTGTATGGGTTATGTGCTTGCTTGCAGGGATACTGATGTTATTGCCTTGCACGACTGTGATATACTTACCTATGACAGGGCCCTTTTAGCAAGACTCGTGTATCCTTTAGTAGAGCCTAATATGGAGTACGAGTATACCAAGGGCTATTATGCCCGAGTAACAGATAGACTCCATGGGAGAGTGACTAGACTTTTTGTAACCCCTTTGATTCGCGCACTAAAGGGGATTGTAGGGTTTTTGCCATACTTAAACTACCTGGACTCTTTTAGATATCCCCTGGCTGGTGAATTTGCCATAAAGGCAGGACTTGCAATGGTGAACAGGATGCCAGCAACTTGGGGTCTTGAAATAGGTCTTCTTGGAGAGGTGTATAGGAATTGCACACAGAGGCGTGTATGTCAGGTAGATCTTTCTATAGACTATGAGCATAAGCACCAGGAGCTCTCTGATGACGACCCAACAAAGGGTCTATTGAAGATGTGTATAGATATTGCTATCTCGTTGTTCTCTGCCCTTGCGAGTGAGGGAGTAGCATTTTCTGATGGGATGTTTAGGGCGTTGAAGGTTACATATCAGCGCATTGCCGAAGATACGGTAAGATTATACGAGGATGATGCTGCCATAAATGGGCTCTTTTTCGATAGGCACAGCGAGGTAAAGGCTGTAGAGATCTTCACAAAGGGATTGGATACAGCCGGGCAGGCGTTTTTGAAGGATCCGTTGGGTAGTCCCTATATTCCCAGCTGGGCCAGGGTTACTGCAGCTATTCCTTCTATATTTGATGAGATAAAAGAGGTGGTGGAGGAAGATAATAAGGTGGGCACGTAAAAAGGAGATCTGGTTCAGAAAGATATGATACATACGGATGTCATTATTATTGGAGGCGGTGCAACAGGGTGTGGTATAGCAAGAGATTTGGCTCTAAGGGGTATACCGCATTATCTTGTAGAGAGAGGTGATTTTGCAGCAGGTGCTACTGGAAGTTGTCATGGGCTGTTGCATAGTGGGGCTAGGTATGCAGTTACAGATCCTCAAGCTGCCAGGGAATGTATTTCCGAGAATTCTATATTGCGCAGGATCGCTGAAAAATGTGTGGAGGCCACAGAGGGGCTCTTTGTACGACTCCCTGGTGATTCTAAAAGATTCAGAGATAGATTCTTAAGATGTTGTGAGGATGTAGGCATTCCTACAGAGAGTTTATCTCCTTCCAGGGCCCTTGATTTAGTGCCCAGCCTTAATCCGGTGATAGAAGAGGCCATAAAGGTTCCAGACTGTGCCATAGATCCGTTTAGGCTGTGTATGCTGAATGCGATATCCTCAAGACAGGCAGGCGGAGGATTTTTGATTCATCATGAGGTTATAGATATCATAAAAGAAAAGGGGAAATGTGTCGGAATAAAGGCAAAGGATCGCTTTACATCCCAGGTCAAGGTGCTAAGGGGCAAGGTTATAATAAATGCTGCCGGTGCATGGGGGAATAAGGTGGCAACTCTGGCCGGGTCTCGTGTGCCCATAACCTTGTCTAAAGGGAGCCTTATTGTATCAAACCATAGACTTACCAATATGGTTATAAACAGGCTCAGGCCCCCATCTGATGGGGATATCATAGTCCCTAATGAGGCAGTCTGTTTAGCTGGGACTACATCCATAGGCGTGAAGGATCCAGACAATATAAAGGTAGAATCCCATGAGATAGATACTATTACTACAGAGGTAGACCATATGATACCTGAATTTGGGTCTACCAGAATGATAAGGGCTTACTGCGGAGTCCGACCATTATTTGCATCTGGTGTGGAAGATACCAGGGCTATATCTAGAGGTTTTAGGATTACAGATCATAATAACGGACTTTTCAGCATAATTGGAGGTAAGTTATCTACATATAGATTGATGGCAGAAAGAATGGTTGACATCATTATGACAAAATTTGATAAAAAGCTCCCATGTACAACAGCACAGGCCCCACTTGACGGTCAGGATGAGCTTACAGGGTACCCATTATCAAAAAGATTAAAGGATATGAATGATATTGTGTGTGAATGTGAGCTTGTGACAAGGATGGATGTTGAAGGTGTTATAAACAGGATAGGTGGTAAGTATATAGAGGATATACAGCACAGGACACGTCTTGGGATGGGGCCATGTCAGGGAGGCTTTTGTACGTACAGGGCCTTAGGGATAATGCAGGAAATGGGAAGGATCTCTCCTGAAGATTCCATGAAGGTATTAAAGACCTTTTTGGAAGGGCGGTTTAAGGGGGTTAGGCCAGCACTATGGGGGGACCAGTTAAGGGAAGAGCAGCTTGTCGAGAGCATATACCTTGGCATCTTAAGTATGAGCTCTAAATAGATAAGCGAAAGAACCTCCATCCCGAGAATGTTTTCATAATTCGTTGTGTCCGCTAGGATATGGGGGTTTATATGAAAACTATTTGGCAGGGATCAGGGGTCAGTTTTCAGGGATGGATGTTTTTCTCAGCACGTAAGGAGGGATGGAGGGGTTCTTGAGTGGTCCTTCCATCGCG
>CAZVAH010000093.1:0-6612 GCA_964625035.1 uncultured Bacteriovoracaceae bacterium
GTTGAAGATACATCAGATGGGGGAATAGGGGTCACCCATTAAAAGGTCCTGTCAATAAAAAATACTTATCCATTGGAACACGGAATGAACATAGTGCCCCCCTGCCTTACGGATGGCTATTGCGAAACCATCACCCGCCTGTTATAACATCTGGCGGGACAATGGATAAAACGCTATACGTTAGCCGTGTAAAATGATGAAAATGGGGAATTACAATGGCAACAAACAATACAACGTTAAAGTTACTTAAAGAAGAATTGTCATATCTTTCGACTGAATTTGGCGTTGAAAAGATAGGTATTTTTGGCTCCGTTGCAAAAGGAATTGAAACAAAGGACAGTGATATAGATATAGTCGTTGAATTAAAAAGACCAATTGGTCTTAAGTTTATTGAGCTTGTTGAATATCTGGAAAAACTTTTTAACAAAAAAGTAGATGTTTTGACGGGAGACGGCATTGAAAACATCAGAATCGGAGAAATTGCGGAAGATATCAAAAGGAGTATAATCTATGTCTAAACGAAAAAACATTGATTTGATTCGAGATATTAATGAGAGCATCGAAAGAATTATCTCCTACACACGCAACATTGGATATAATGATTTTGCGAACGACTATAAGACACAGGACGCTGTTATCAGAAATATTGAAATTATGGGAGAGGCTGCAAAATCATTATCTGAAAATATAAAAACAGATAATACTGATATCCCATGGAAAAGCATTGCCGGAACGAGGGACAAACTGATCCACGATTATTTTGGTGTAAATATTGATATTGTATGGAACATAGTGAAAGAGGAGATTCCAAGTCTTCTTCCGAAAATAAAGATCATTCTTCAAAATATGAAAGCGTAGAGCAGGATCAAACTTACAATATACATTTGATTCCATTGCTCAAGAAGCCCGAGGGGGCAGCTATAATCCGGCATTCGTAATTAATGGCCTATACTGCCTTTTATCAACAATAGCATTATGGTTTATTCAGGCACCTAAAAAGAAGTCTATGCCCATCTAGTACTATAACCTAAAAAGCGATTGACAGGTCACATATTCGCCATTATCCTAATCTATACTAAAATGGCATGTGGATATAATAGAAAGGCATCGAGTTAATGGGGAAATCGATTATAGCCTCTATTTTTTCTATTTTTTCGGCAGATTATAAAGATCTCCCATCCTATGCTCTCAAGAAGATTAAAAAAAGTGAGGTGCTACTATGGATATGAAGCGTGACTGTTATGAGGATGTTGAACTCTTCAGCAGTGGTGTGGTGCTTTTCTGGTCAGTAGCATTCATGGTTTTCCTTTTCACCCTGCCAATCTATACACCAAACTATTATATTTACCTTTTAAATCTGATCGTGGTTCATGTGATCCTCGCTGTGGGCCTTAATATCTTGGTTGGCTATACAGGTCAAATCTCTTTGGGCCATGCTGGTTTCTTTGCTATTGGCGCCTATGGGACTGCCTTTTTGATGACATATTTCCACATCCCATTTATCCTTGCTCTTCCTTTAGCAGCCTTCATAGCGGCATTTTTTGGTTTCATCCTCGGACTGCCGGCATTAAGACTGGAAGGACCTTATCTGGCAATTGCAACCCTTGGCTTTGGCCTCACCATCATGCATGTCATTGGCAGGTGGGATATCTTTGGAGGACGGATGGGTATTCATGCGCCCCCTCTGGACCTAGGGATCCCCGAAATCGGGATTAGCTGGGTTTTAGAGTCTGATATAAGTATGTATTACCTGATCTTGATCATTGCCATCATTATGGTAGTAGGAGCCAGGAATATTATGAAAACCCGCGTGGGCAGAGCCTTTGTTGCAATAAGGGATAGCGACATCGCAGCAGAGGTGATGGGGGTAAACCTCACGATCTACAAGACCCTTGCCTTTGCCATCAGTGCCTTTTATGCAGGGATCGCAGGCGGCCTCTTTGGGTTTGTATGTGGCTTTTTTGACCCCTTTACCTTTAATTTTATACTCTCCATAATCTTTCTTGTAATGGTGGTTGTAGGTGGATTGGGATCCATACTGGGTTCAATTATGGGGGCAGCGCTTATCACCTATCTGCAGTTTGATCTGTTGAAGAATGTCTCTGAGATGCCTTATATTGGTGATTTCCTGGTCTCTATTTCGAAGAAATGGCTTACTGTAGTAGGCCTGGAAAACTTTGGCAGCATTGCCCTTGGCCTGATAATGATAGGTATCATTGTATTCGAGCCGCTTGGCATGTACGGAATATGGATAAGGATTAAAAAATATTGGATGACATGGCCTTTTTAAGCAAAAAATATTAAAATGGAGCAAATATGATAAGACAGTTGATTGTTGAAGGTTTGGCAATAGGGGCATGCTATGGGTTCTTTGCGATAGCATTTGTAATCATATACAAGACCTCTGAGGTGATAAACTTTGCCCAGGGGGAAATGGCAATGTTATCTACATTCGTAGCTTATCATATACTGGTATACTATCATGCTCCATTCTGGCTTGCATTTATCATCACCATGGTATTTGCCATTTTATTAGGGGCCTTTATTGAATTTGCATTCTTACGTCCAGCCAAGGATCCCACAGTGCTTGGTCTCATAGTTATTACACTCGGGGCTGAGATGCTCCTCATGGGACTGGCAGGATGGAAATGGGGTGCAGAACAAAAAGCGTTTGAATTTCCTGTGTCTTTTCAAGTTACCCACGAACCTATAAAGGGCATGATTATAAGTGACTGGGCTATCGGGGTTTTTATAGCTGCTGGATGTCTAATGGTATTGTTATATCTGTTTTTTAAGTATACAAAGCTGGGCGTGGCAATGAAGGCAACACAGCAAAATCAGAATGCTGCCAAGATTATGGGTATTAAGGTGGAGAGGGTATTCTCGTTTGCCTGGGGACTCAGTTCCCTTATAGGGGCAGTTGCTGCCATGTTTTTTGCTTCCAGAGCCACCCTTGATCCAAATTTTATGATGGAGCCTTTCATGAAGGCATTTGCTGCAGCTGTTTTGGGTGGCCTGATGAGCATCCCGGGGGTCATTATAGGTGGCGAGCTCTTAGGCTTGATAGAAAATTTCTTTGGCTATGCGTGGCCGGAATGGAAACCAATCGTTGCCTTTATTGTTATCGTACTTGTCCTGTGTATTCGCCCCAGTGGCCTTTTTGCAAAGCATTATGTAAAGAAGGTGTAGCTATTTCAGGGATGAGCAAAAGACCAAAATACTTCCGGTTGGATTATTCCATGTGTCCTGCTAAAAACAGATCTGACAGCTATTCACTATTCACTATTCACTGTTCACTCTTAAAGATCCTGATAATATTAGGCCTTGTTTTCTTGATTGGCACCCAAGGCTGCGCCAATACCAAAGACAGAATAGGATTGCTCTTTGAAAAGCCTGATATAAAAAAGGCAGCTCAAAGATATCTTGATGCTGAGATAAAAAGGGACCATAAATGTATTTATGACTGTCTTGCTCCGTCATCTGTGTATTGTTCCACACACAGCTATGAAGAATACCTTGAAGAGGCGGATTCATCTCCAGTCAGGATAATCGGATATAAGATCTTAAACATACATCACTTAACAGATAATCAGAATAAAGAAAAAGATCCTGATGTGGAGAAATTCGTCCAGGTTGAGGTGGATGTAACATTATTTTATAATGACATCAAGAAGAGCGTACCGGTCAATTATGACTTTACTTTCATTAAAGAAGGGGGTAGGTGGTATAAAGGTTAATATGGCTGTAAAGGTCTCATAAAATACAAAATAAAAGGAGGTAATTATGAAGTTTAAAAGATCGTTATTTGTAGTATTACTGGCTGTAGTCGGTATTTTCATCCTGGCAACTACAACCTATGCAGGCAAGGCTGGCTTTGACAAAAAGGAGATTAGGATAGCCCAGTGGGGGCCCCAGACAGGGCCTGCAGCGCCGTGGGGATCTGTGGCCCGCGGCAGTGCCATACTCTTTAATCTTGTAAACGAAGAAGGAGGTATCCACGGCAGGAAGATCAAATACTTCGTAAGGGATGACCAGTACAATCCAGCACAGACCAAGGCCGCAGTCAAAGAGTTGGTAGAGAGAAAAGGCATATTTGCCTTCGTTGGCGGTGTGGGTGGCGCATGTGGTATGGCTGTTAAAGATTATCTCGAGAAAAACAAGGTTATCTGGGTTTCACCGTCTACCGCTATCACGGAATATGTATTTCCTCCGAGCCGTTATATCTTTGGTATCTATCCGCTTTATGAAGACGAAGCATGTATACTTCTCAAGTATGTTGTTGAAAACCTGGGGTTCAAGAAAATAGGCATCTTCTACCAGAATGATACCTACGGCAAACATGGATTGGTTGGGGCTAAACAGAGGCTTGCTGCCTATGGGATGGAATTAGTAGAAGAAATTCCTGTAGAACCTGGTGAAAAAGACCTTGCATCCCAAATGCTAAAATTTAAGAATTCAGGGGCAGAGGTTGTATTTCTTTGGGTGAATCCTACTATAGCAGTCATCGCATTAAAGACATGTGCCACAATAGGCTATAAACCGCAGTGGGTGTCTTCTGATACCCTTTCTGATTATCCCCTTATGTATAAGATTACAGGGGGCTTATGGGAAGGCGTGATTACCGGGGCGTTTTCTGAAACACCTGATTCCAATAGCCCTCTAATGGTAAAATACCGAAATGCAGCCAAAAGGATGTCCCCTGAAGAGAGATGGGGAGTATTTTATTATGCTGGGATACTCTTTGCTGAGCCCATGGTAGAAGCCCTGAAGCGTGTAGGGCCGGACTTAAGCACTGAAGCCTGTATAAAGGCCCTGAACTCATTCAGGGGTTGGCAGGGTATAGGACCAAAAGTAACCTGGACTGAAGATTGCCATCAGGGTACAGATTCTATTCAGATCATGAAATGTGGTCCAGGCGCAACCTATGAATTGTTACAGGGTTGGAGATCCAATGAGCTAGCCACATGGAAAAAGTAATACAATATTTAATAGTTAGGGTGGCTGGGGTAGATCATACCCCTTCCGCCCTGCCCTTTTCTATCAGGGAAAATGAATGGTTGAGGTTAAGATTGGGCATAGAATTTTTATAACTTTACAAATTGAGAGTTTTGCACAATTGTTGGGATATTCATTGCGAGTAGCCTAAGTGATGAAGCAATCCCATTGATTACAACCAGTTAGAGATTGCTTCGCTCGCAATGACGGAATAGATATTATGCAAAGGTCTTAAACTACTAAGCAAACATATAAAGGACACTCTTAAGAATGGCTCAGTTTAAGGTTGAGAACCTAAGCATAAGTTTCGGAGGACTAAAGGCAGTTAACAATGTAAGCTTTGAAGTTGAAGGCAATGTGATATTTTCCATTATTGGGCCTAACGGCTCTGGCAAGACTACCATCTTCAATTTGATCAGCGGGATATATAAACCGGATAAAGGAAAGATACTCCTAGATGACGAGAGCTTACTAGGCTATTCCCCAGACAAGATAGCAAAAAAAGGAGTAGCCCGCACCTTTCAAAACATAGAACTCTTCACCAATGCCACTGTAATGGATAACCTTATGCTGGGACGCCACATTCACATGAAGACCGGGATATGGAGCGGGGCTGCACTGTGGGGAAGAAGGGCAAGATCTGCAAGGGAGGAGATAGAAAATAGGGAAATTGTAGAAGGCATTATCGATTTTCTAGATCTCCAGTCGACCAGAGACCAGTTTGTGGCCAATTTGCCTTACGGAAAAAGAAAGCTGGTCGAATTGGGAAGGGCACTGGCCTTAGAGCCAAAAATCCTTCTTCTAGATGAACCCTCTGCAGGGATGAATACAGAGGAAAAAGAAGATTTGAATATCTGGATTAAGGATATAAAAGAAGAATATAAGATCACCATTTTATTGATCGAGCATGACATGAATATGATTATGGGCATCTCGGACAGGATATTTGCCATAAACCAGGGCGAAAAGATTACTGAGGGCTCAGCTTCTGAGGTGCAAAGCCATCCTGAGGTCATAAAGGCTTACCTTGGGGAGGAGGAGTGATGCTTAAGGTAAAGAACATAGAGAAATGGTATGACTTGATCAGGGCCCTTCACGGCATATCCTTTGAGATAAGCCAAGGGGATATTATAGCGCTCCTCGGCTCCAATGGGGCTGGAAAGACAACCACGTTAAAGACGATTATGCGCCTCCTTGAAGATGACCAGCCAGAGAAAGGCTCTATAGAATTTCTGGGTAAAAGGATCGACAGGAAGGATACAGAAGAGATAGTGAGGATGGGCATTAGCTATGTTCCTGAAGGCAGGGAGGTCTTTCCGGAACTTACTGTTATGGAAAATATCCAGATGGGGGCCTATACGAGAAAGGACAAGAAAACGATCAAAGCAGATATTGAAAATGTATTCAAACACTTCTCCATCCTCAAGGAAAGGAAAGACCAGGAGGCCGGATACCTAAGCGGCGGTGAACAACAGATGCTTGCTATTGGAAGGGCACTGATGTCTCGCCCAAGGTTGATGATGCTTGATGAACCATCTCTCGGACTGTCTCCCATATTAACAAAGCAGATATTCAATATCATACAAAACATCAACAAAGAGGGAGTAACCATATTCC
>CAZVAH010000094.1:0-6610 GCA_964625035.1 uncultured Bacteriovoracaceae bacterium
GTGCACCTTCAGGGCAGACCGTAATACAAATCCCACAACCTATACAGAGATCTTCATCGTGATGTACCTTTCCACCACGTATGGTTATGGCGCCCATAGGGCACTCATCCACGCAGGTACCACATACTTTGCAAAGATCATAGTCAGTTATAATCCTTAGGCCTTGTAGAGGTACTATGGAATTAGCAGCCTCTTTTGGCAGGAATTTCCCTGAGTTCAAGATAGTACAGCAGCAACGGCAGCAGAAACAGAAGGTCAATAACCTGCCGCGGTCACGTACCCCCCAGATGAAATTATCTATCTTCACCCTACCAGTCATAGGGATAAGCCCATCTTCCAGGCATTTGTCCACATGTTCGAGCGCGTCTTCTACACTGACATGTCTTGCAATACGTGGGTCTATCTCCTTAGCGCCTTCACCTAAAAATAAGCATCCCAGCTCTATTGGATGCTCCTTGCATCCCTTTGCGTCCCTGCAGGTGCAGCGATGGATGATCGCACGATGAGATGACCTACGTATGAGCTTTTCAATTACCTGCCTTGGCAATAAGGAACTTCCTCCCACATCGCCTATGTTTTCGTTGACAGGGATATAGGTGATGTTAAGATTTTTTTTGCTGAACGTGGGCAGGGCAAGACGTGCGATCAACCCACCCACCACTGGCCATTTGGTAGCCCTGGCACTGATCCAGGTAATAGGCCATATCTTGGCTAGAACAGACAGCCACCACTCTGGTCTTATTGACATTATTTACATATCCTCCTTTTCAATTAAGATTCTATTCAATGGCAGATAAGACTACCATATATCCTCTATCTTTAAAATAAAGATCGTACTTTTTCTGTTCTCTTTCTTACCAGTGCCAATCTAATTAAGAGCTTTGCGCAATTGTTTGGATATTCATTGCGAGGGGCGTAAGTGATGAAGTAATCCCATTGATTACAGGCATGTAGAGATTCTTCACTTCGCCCGCAATGACGAAGTGGATATTATGCAAGGCCTCTAAGTATATGTCTTTTGCTAATGATCTTTTTTTATTATACCGATACTATTTTAGAACAAAGTACAAGGAGGCTTAAGAATATGAAGTGTCCGAGATGCGGCTATATAAGCTTTGATTATATTGACAGATGTAAGACATGCGGAGAGGATCTGGTCCCTGCCAAGATAAAGCTTAACATCTATATGAAGCCGCCAGAGATGGAGATGGGTGAGAATGGCTTTGCTGTGGCCAAGGTAGGTGGGGAGGAACATGAGATGCTTGAGGATGGTTCTCAGAAAGAAGAACAAGATATCCTAATGGAAGATGTCCTCAAAGAGGAAGGCGAAGAACTGACAACCTTTGATTTTGGTAAAGACAAAGAAGAAGAGTCCTGACAACCTTTATGGCAAATAGTTTTTAAACTCCACCGGTCTGTCAGCCATTTCGTCTAACCCTTTGTTTTTTTTGCTGAAAGCTGAAAGCTAAATACTGAATGCTTCTATTGCTGAATGCTTACATCACAAATATTTCTTCAGAAACGCACCCGTATATGAGTTAGATGCCCTTGCTATATCCTCTGGAGGGCCGCATGCAACCACCCTTCCTCCATCATCCCCACCCTCTGGTCCTAGGTCTATAATATAATCAGCACACTTTATCACATCCATGTTATGCTCTATTACGATCACTGTATTGCCTTGACTCACCAGGCGTTGCAAGACCTTTAGCAATTTATTTATATCATCAAAATGCAGACCCGTAGTGGGTTCATCCAGGATATATACTGTCCTTCCTGTAGCCCTCTTTGAAAGTTCCCTGGATAGTTTTGTCCTTTGGGCCTCTCCCCCGGAAAGCGTGGTGGCACTCTGGCCCAGCTTTATATAATCCATACCCACATCTATCAGGGTCTGTAGCTTGCGTCTTATCCTGGGAATGGATTCAAAGAACCCGTATGCCTGAAAAACCGTCATATCTAAGACATCTGCTATGGATTTGCCCTTGTACCTGACCTCAAGGGTCTCATCATTAAAGCGCCTGCCCTGGCATTGATCGCAGGTGATATAGACATCTGGCAGGAAGTGCATCTCTATCTTTATCATTCCCCCTCCCCCGCATGCCTCGCATCTTCCACCCTTCACATTAAAGCTAAACCTTCCGGGTTTATACCCCCTCACCTTTGCCTCTGGTAAAAGCGCAAAGAGCTCTCGTATATAGGTAAATACACCTGTGTATGTAGCCGGGTTGGACCTGGGTGTCCTTCCAATTGGACTCTGATCTATATGTATCACCCTGTCGATATATTCAATACCCTTAATACTGCCTACAGTTCGTGGCCTAGTCTTTGAACCTGCCAGGTATTTGGCCAGACAGGGATACAGTGTATCAATTATCAATGTAGATTTGCCAGAGCCGGATACGCCGGTAACGCATGTAAATAACCCTACAGGGACGTTCACATCTATATCTTTAAGGTTGTTGCCTGAGGCCTTACCTATATTTATAAACGCCCCCTTGGGCATTCTTCTTACTGCAGGAACCTCAATTGCCTGCTTCCCAGAGAGATATCTACCGGTAATAGACTCATCGTTTTTCTTTAGCTCTTCAGGCGTTCCCTGAAATACAAGGTAGCCACCCAGATCACCTGCACCCGGACCCAAATCCAGGACATTATCTGCCGAGAGTATTGTACTCTCATCATGCTCTACTACGATCACTGTATTGCCAATATCTTTCAAGTGTTTCAGTGTATTAATAAGCCGTGCATTATCCCTTTGATGCAGACCTATGGATGGTTCATCCAGTATATACATTACACCTACCAGGGCAGAGCCTATCTGCGTAGCAAGTCTTATACGTTGCGATTCCCCTGAAGAAAGTGTCGCTGCTGCCCTTGTTAGAGTCAAATACCCCAGCCCTACAGCCTTCAGGAAATTTGCCCTTCCTGTTATCTCCCTTATAGCCCTGCCACCTATCTGTTCCTGTCTTGGTGTAAGCTTTATATCTTCAAAAAAGGTAAGGATCTCATCTATACTAAGACATGTGACCTCATATATGTTCTTCCCTGCTATAAATACGCTTAAAACCTCTTTTCTTAACCTGGAACCATTACACTCAGGGCATATCTTATTACTTAAAAATCTGGTAATATCTCTATTTACCTCGCCTGATTGATTATCTTTTAGCCTCCTCATAAGATTAGGTATCACACCCTCAAATGGTCTTGAATGGACAAGAAATTCATCGCTGCCATAGAGGATCTTGTCTTGCATATCCTTTTTAAGTGCATGGAATGCCCTATTGGGATCAAAGCCCAGATTATTTGCAATATACCTGATCACCCTTGTTGCAAACCTGCCAGGCGGGACACCCCATGGTGCAATTGCACCCTCGAGTAGCGACAACCCCGGATTGGGGACAACAAGCTCGGGGTCTATTTCCAGTAATATGCCAAGCCCCCCGCATACACTACATGCCCCATGTGGATTATTAAATGAGAACATCCTTGGCGAAATCTCTGGAAATGATACACCACAAAAAGGACATGTGTGCGTCTCTGAAAATATCCTTTCTTTTCCACTGGAATCTTCAATCCTGACAAGGCCTTCGGAAAGTCTGCATGCCATCTCAATCGAATCTGCAAGGCGTGAGCGCACACCTGGTTTTAAAACTATCCTGTCTATGACCACATCTATGTTATGTTTTTTGAATTTGTCTAACTTTGGTGCATCTTCGATATCATAGGTGGCGCCATCAACCCTTACCCTGACAAAGCCATCCTTTGCTAAGGTATCAAATAGCCTCTGGTATTCTCCTTTCCTGTCCCTCACTACGGGAGAGAGGATAATAATCTTTTTATCCTTACCATGGGACAAAATCCTGTTCACCATCTGCTGGATGGTCGTGCTCTCTATGGGCCTGCCGCACATCCAGCAATGCGGGACGCCTATTCTGGCAAATAAGACCCTTAAGTAATCATAAATTTCCGTAATTGTTCCAACTGTTGATCTGGGATTCTTTGAAACACTCTTTTGTTCTATGGCAATAGCAGGGGAGAGGCCTTCAATAGACTCAACATGAGGCTTCGGCATCTGTTCTAAAAACTGACGGGCATATGCGCTCAGAGATTCTACATATCTCCTCTGCCCTTCGGCATACAATGTATCAAAGGCAAGGGTGGATTTTCCAGAACCCGAGACACCTGTGATCACCACAAGTTTGTCTCTGGGTATTCTTACATCTATGCCTTTAAGGTTGTGTTCACTTGCACACTTGATATCTATAAAATCTTTCATATCTAGTTGTAAGCATTCTTAGTTTTCTGCCAATAAGTTAAAGCTGATGGCTGATCGCTGAGGGCTGGTAAGCTTACCCTTAATCTACAAATAGATCCCTATAAAATGCTCTCTTTTAGCCTTACTTAACCAGTATCTAAATGCATCTTGTTGGGAGAGTCCCTCAAGAATATGTCTTATCTCATCCTTTACTTCATCAAATGCATTTTTATCACGTACGCCTCTATCCAATAACTCAAAGATAAATATGCCGTTTTCAGTCTCAACCGGGCCTATGATACTACCTGCCTTTGCATCAGACATAGCCTCCTTTATTTCAGGGGCCAGGTCTGATATGGCTATCCATCCTATGTCACAAGACCCGGAGATAAGCACATCTGAATATCTTCCGGCCACATCATCAAATGTCTTGCCTTCATTTATATCTGCCATCACAGCCTTAGCCTTTTGCCGGTCTTTTTTAATAAGTATCTGCTTTAATCTCACGGACTGCCTTCCACAGTACTTAGGATGCGCATTGTAATAATCTACTATCATGTTAGGAGTGACCACAACTCTTGATTTAACCATAACCTTTATCAGGCTCTGACGCCTTATAAGAGAAAGCGCGTCCTCAAACTCTACCCCGGTATCTGCCATTACAGAGAGAACATTCTCAGGATCTATTGGCGGGAGGCCAAACTCTTGATATGACTTTTTTACAATAATATCTTCTATCATTATATCCAAAATCTTCCTGCCCTGGTTATATTTCACAGGATCAAGCCCTGCACTACCTACCTTTGCCCTAAAATCCGACATCATGATAAGTGTATCATCCACTACCGCAACAATCCCATCAATCATCTCGGCATAGGCAAACCTGTCCGCCCCTTCACAGGCAATAAAAAAGACAATTAATAAAAAAATGCTCAACCCTTTAATCAATGGATATAGCCTTGATTTCATCCCAGTTCACCTTTGGTTCATATTCTTTCTTTAGAGATATTATCCAATCCTTATATTTTTGTTCAAATTGCTTTTCTGATAAGAGATCTTTTATACCATCTTTCGCTTCTTCAATGGTCAATATCCTCGGCTTGCATCTCTTGGCCACGTAAAATATATGGTGCCCTCTACTTGTTTTTATTATCTTTGAGTAGCGCAGCTCTGGAATAGTAAATACTACATCTTCCACCTCTTTGGGAAGCTCACCTCTTACAAATACACCCATAAACCCATGGTCTCTTGCATCCTCAGATTCAGAAAACTTATCAACCACCTCATACAGAGATGTCCCTGAACGCAACATCACAAGTGCCTTCCTCGCCTTGTAATTATCTCTTGAAAATACATGATAAAGCTCTACTGAGCTGCCAGTCATGAACTCATACTTATGCTTGTTATAATAGCCCTCAATATCTAAAGGGCCCACATTTATTTTTGTCCTTACAGCCTTATCTATAGCCTTTCTCATAATAGCTCTATGCCTTATGAATTCTTCCATATCCGAGGTATGTCTGCAATCTTCAGTAAGAACATCCTCAAAAACATCTTCAGGTGTCCCCTCTAAAAGACCCTTCATGGCAATTTCAACTTCTTCTTGACTCACAGATATATAGTGCTTCCTGGCATATTCCAATATAAGGTATTCTTCTATAATATTATCTACAATCACGGGCTTCATCTTCTCGATCATACCGTTGGATGTAATCATGGACTCCTCAGCAAAACGTTCTACCCTTGACTTAAATTCATGCCTTGTAACACATGCATCCCCTACCCTTATGCAACAGGGATTACCTATTCTGTCACATGCCAGGGTAATAATAAGACTAAGACAGACTATAAATAATACTAAATATCTCATTTAGCACTTCCTTGCCTTCCATTGTAACAACCACTGTCCCATCTTGATAAATCCTACCTTTTCTCTTAGAGACTATCCGCCTTAAACGGACCAATCCCTCAGAAGATATTGTAGTATCATGCCCAATATATAAACTCAATTCTTTCTCTGCCCTTTCGATCTTTCTTATTCTCAGTCTCTTCATTGTATCCCTTATCTCACTCACTGCAAGTAAGGTTTTGGTGGGCTTTGGTATAGGGCCATACATGTCGAGGAGCTCTTCTGTTATCTGATTAATATCATCTTTATTTGCTGTTGAGAGTCTCTTGTATAGACCAAGTCTCAAGTGCTGATCAGGGCAATATTCCTCCGGAATATATGCATCCACGCCAATTTTTATCTCAGGTTCAATCTCTTTGGTGGCTTCTTTGCCTTTAAGGCTATCAACAGCCAGCTTTAACATCTGTTGATAAAGTTCATAGCCTATGGCTGCTATATGCCCCCAT
>CAZVAH010000095.1:0-3628 GCA_964625035.1 uncultured Bacteriovoracaceae bacterium
GGTCTGTATAAATACTATCTATGGCATCTTTGGTATTATCAATTGTATTAATGTCATCAAATAACACATCAAGAACATGCGATACTTGCAAACCCACATTGCCAGATGTAAGAAGCGTAACTTTCAATACCTACTCCATTGATGCAAGCCTGAAATTCTCTACGTCCTCCAAATCAACTATTATCTGCTTCATTAGACTATTTAAATCCAGCCTCCCCATATCAAGATAGTCCCAGGCCTTTTGCGATATCTTTTGTACCCATGGATCTCCACCTGAGCCCACTCCAAATGCACGCACAATACTATCAGCAATATGTACAATATAGACCCTTTCCTTAAGCTTTGCTGTCTCATCTGGCTTGTGATGATATGCTACAGGCATTGCCAATCTTTCCGGGAGGTTCCATTCTTCTGAAAGCCATCCTCCTATTGCACTGTGATCTATACCCAATACACTTAATTCTGCATCCCTAAATAGGCACTTATCTTTATCTATTATCCTTAATATCGTATCATAATCTTCTCTTAAAGAAACACTTACAACCACTTTGCCTATATCGTGCAAAAGCGCTGCAGTAGAAATTTCCTCTGGTTCTAGTATACCTAGTTTGCGGCTGATAGTGCCGGCGACTATGGCACATCCCAAAGAATGTTCCCATAAACCTAACATGGATTTCTCCATAAGATCAAAGACCGAGGCAGAAAGCACAACACCCTTTATAACATTAAACCCTAAAAGTATTACTGCATGGCTTACAGAAGAGATCCTTCCGGGAAATCCATAAAAGGGGGAATTCACTAGCCTTAAAACCCTTGCAGTCAAGACCTGATCAGAAGATATGATTCTTCCCACATCATTTGCTGTCACATCAGGGCTTTCTACCATCTTGGTCAATCTTTGAACCACAGCAGGCAGAGTTGGGAGAGATCGTATCTTTTTTGTAATGGCCTTTATCTGTTGTGATTTACTCATTGGTTACATCCTCGCCTAAGTGTCTTCTCCCCCGTTCCCTTCTTCCTCTTCATCTTCTTCTTCCTCCTCTGACATGATCGCATCTACTATGGCATCTTTTATCCTGTCCATGATGGGGTCATCTTCTACATTTGCAAACCTGGCGCGGGCCTCAGCTATCCTTTCTTCTTTTGTCTTTTCTTCCTGACCCATGTCTACGGGATGACCCTTTAAGGTTACAACTGCAACATTCATTCTGCCAAGCCTTTCTATGAGAGCAGCTGTAAGTTCTGTGCCTTCAGCACACAATACAAAACCCTTTTCATTTGTTACAGGTCTTGCAAGGAACATCCCGGGTTTTACCAGACCTAAAGGAACCTTCTGCATATAAGCCTCCTCGGCTCTATCTCATCAAATACTTATCTTACCTTAGATCCAATTACTGGCTCTTTATCAAAGGTAAGCAGGGCCAATGTACCCCCTGGGCCATCAGCAGCCAAAAGCATGCCTTCACTTGTAATTCCCATAAGCTCTGCTGGCTTCAAGTTGGTGACAACAGCTATATACTTGCCTGCAAGATCCTTAGGGGCACATACCTTTGCCAGCCCTGCTACAATCTGGATATGTTTACCAATATCTACCTTTAGGAGCAAAAGTTTATCAGAGCCATCTATTTTAGATACATCTAAGACCTTACCTGCCTTTATCTCTACCTTTGAGAACTCAGAAATATCTATCAAGTTCCTCTCCATTTTTGTTTCTTTCCTCCTTTGGTGAACAGTGCTTCTATCTTCAGATATTAACCCCTCCACCCTGGGGAACAAGGCCTTTTGAACCGTAATCTTGGCGCCTGGTTTTAAACCCCCGAATGATCTAAGATCCTTTATGTTTATATCATCTTTATATCCAATTATATCCAGGATCTTCCCTGCAGCTATTGGCATTACAGGACTTAACATCACTGCTACAAACCTAAGCCCTTCTATAAGGGTATATATGACTGAAGCAAGCCTTTGGGTATTACTCTTAGCCAATGTCCATGGGGCGCTATGATCTATATATTTATTCAACCCTGAGATTAGGGACCATATTGCTGCTAGCGCACTATGAAACTCAAGAGATTTCATCTTTGATGAATACGTCTCTGCGCTCTCTAAAGCCAGGGCCTTGATATCATTATCTAGACCTTCCATAGGTCCTGGTGCAGGCAATCTGCCGTTAAAATACTTAGCCACCATAGTAGTACTACGGCTTATCAGATTTCCAAGATCATTAGCAAGATCTGCATTGAACCTTTCCACCATGGCCTCCTCAGAAAAGTTTGAATCTAGGCCGAAGACCATATCCCGGAGAAGAAAATACCTAAAGGCATCTATCCCATATTTATCTTTCAGGGCAAGAGGATCTACAACATTACCCAGGCTTTTAGACATCTTGGCAGATTCTATATTCCAGTATCCATGAACATTTAGATGCTTACAGGGATCTAAGTCTATAGCTCTCAACATGGTGGGCCAGAATACAGCATGTGGTTTTAATATATCCTTGGCAATAAGATGTTCGCACGTACTCCAAAAGTCTTTAAACTCTTCCCCGTCAGGATAATCTATACCAGTAAGATAGTTAATCAATGCATCAAACCATACATAGCATACATAATCGTGGTCAAATGGGAGATCAATTCCCCAGGACAGACGCTTCTTCGGTCTAGATATACACAAATCATCTAATGGTCCCCTGAGCATCCCTAATACCTCATTTTTATACCGCTTGGGACGTATAAATTCCGGATGTGTATTTATATACTCTATGAGCCATGGCCTATATTTCTCCATCTTAAAGAAATAGTTTTGCTCGCTTATCAAGACTAATTCTTTACGGTGTATAGGGCACTTACCATCTTCCCGCTCATTGGGGACATAAAACCTCTCACATCCTATGCAATAGTACCCACTGTATTCTCCAAAATATATATCCCCCTTATCGTACACATGCTGCAAGATCCTCTGCACTGTATGTATATGCTGATCTTCTGTAGTCCTAATAAATCTATTGTTTTCAATACATATCTCAGGCCATAATGCCCTGAACCTGGCGCTGTTTTCGTCTGCTAATTCCTTAGGCGTAGTACCCAATTCTACAGCTGTCTGTGCAATCTTATCTCCATGTTCATCCGTACCTGTAAGGAAAAAGACCTTTTTCCCAATAAGTTTGTTATACCTGGCCATTATGTCAGCTATGATGGTTGTATAAGCATGGCCGATATGGGGCTTGGCATTCACATAATAGATAGGTGTAGTTACATAAAAATAATCACTCATGAAACCTTTTCCTTCTTCTCTTTTTCCTAGAGGATCTCTTGCCTTTTTTCTCTGGCGAGTTATTCTGAACGGCAACCTTATCTGTAATTTCTTCCTCTCTATTTTCACCACCATAAAGCTCTGTATATTCTTCCTCTGTCAGGATATCTGAAGGTATGGCTTTTATAAAACGTCTATCCGGTGTACGGGCAATAAAACTCTGATTCATCACATTTATGCTTACCACAGTACACACCCCTTGGTCTAGATAGACTTTTTTCCCTGGCCTTGGCAAATTATTTATAAGATTAGAGTATGCCTCCTCTTCATAGGCCAGACAACACTTAAGCTTCCCACATATACCGGAAATCTTATT
>CAZVAH010000095.1:3638-6594 GCA_964625035.1 uncultured Bacteriovoracaceae bacterium
CCGCTGAAAGCTTCTAAGGAATCTGGTACAACATAATTCCCTTCCACAACTACCAACACCTCCAAGCATAGCAGGCTCCTGGCGCGAGCCTATCTGACGTAATTCTATACGTGTCTTATATTTCTCTACCAAATCTTTTAATAACTCTCGAAAATCTACACGTTTTTCTGCGGTGAAATAAAAGGTTGTCTTTGTCTCATCAAATGTCTGCTCCACCTTAGATAGCTTCATTGATAACTTTCTTGCGTCTATACACCTTAAACAAAAATCAAAGTATTTCGTTTCATTATCCTTTAGCTGTTCCAATTTCTTTATATCTTCCTGGCTCGCTTTACGAAGTACAGGTTTAATATCATCCAACCCCTTAGAATATACATCCGTTGCATCCCCTAAAACTTTCCCCTCTGATTGCCCTACTTCAGTATCCACTATAACAAGATCGCCATGCTTGAGACCCAAATCTCCTCCATCGAATATATATGGTGTGGGTGTATTATGAAATTTTATCCACACAAGTCTTTTATTTTCTTCTGCCTTGCTCATAATCATTCAGATGTTACCAATCTTAAGTGACATTTTGCAAGCTTATCTTTACAATAATATTATTTGATATTGATAATCAGCTTTATATAAACTAAATAAAGGATAGAAATGAGCACCATAAAGGAGAATGTAAAACAATTATTATCTGAGATACCAGGCGGTGTGGATATAGTTGCTGCTGCCAAAACAAGGTCTTCAGATGAAATACTACAAGCCATAGAAGGAGGCATAAAGATAATAGGCCAAAACTATGTCCAGGAAGCCATAAAGAGCATCGAAGATATAGGTCACAGGGTGAGGTGGCACTTCATAGGCCACCTGCAGAAAAACAAGGTAAAGTATGTCGTGCCTGTCTTTGATATGATAGAGACAGTAGACTCTATGCCCCTGGCCACACAAATCAATAAACATGCGATCAAGCACAATAAGACCATGCCCATCATTATTGAGATAAACTCTGGAAGAGAACCACAAAAATTTGGGGTCTTCCCTGAGGATGCATATAACCTGATAGAAGAGATAAAGGCGCTATCTAACCTTAAAATCATGGGGTTGATGACCATGGGGAAGATGGTAGATGACACCCAAGAGATAAGAAAATGCTTCAAAGAGACAAAAACCCTGTTTGATGAGATCAATGCCATAAATATCGAAGGCGTAGAAATGAAATACTTATCTATGGGGATGACTGATTCCTATAGGATCGCCATAGAAGAAGGGGCAAATGTCGTACGTATTGGGACAAAAATCTTTGTCCAGAGGCCTTATTAGTTGGAATCTCTCGGTTTATTTCTTCGATCTAAGAGCACCTTTAAGATAAAGATAGCTCCAGGCTCAGCTTGAGGAACCATCTCTATTTCTGCTCCTATCTTTACCATTGCAATCCTAGCTTCTGTAAGACCAAGACCTACTTTCATAGGATCAGTAGAATAAAATGGGGCAAATATGGTTTGAGGATCATCTTCGACCCCATACCCAAAATCTCTTATAGCAATATAGGCATATGTCTTGTCCTTGAAAAGGTGTACCTCTACCTTTAAGCTCCCTGTATCAATGGTATTCTCTAATATCCTGGAAAAGGCAACTTTAATATGGTCAGAATCAGTATATGCTAAAATATCTTGCTCGTCCTTAATATTTACGAGTAGAGGAAGATCGAGAGATGAGACAGCATCTTTTACTAAGTGTGTAAGATTCACTCTGGAAAAAGAAACATTCATACTTACTATGGATTCATACCTTTCAATTTGGGATACCATATTTTCTATCCTTGTGACAGATGAAACCATCCTAGATATTGGCCCGTATTTTTCTTTTTTATCTTTGCTTCTATTTTGTCTCTCAAACCTTCTTATATACACACCTATCACTGTCAAAGGATTCCTCAACGCATGGGCAAGGCCATCTATCATTAACGCAAGATCTTTAGGCTGAGCACTAAGCCTATACTCCATGGCGCGAATATCTGTAACATCCCTCCCTATTACTGAGAGCGCATAAATACGTCCATCCTCTACCAATGGACTACCAATAAAAGAAAATATACCGGTCTTCCCGCTTGTAAGATGAAGCCGAACCTCTGTCTTGGATGACTCCTCTTTGAGAAAAATGTTCTCTATTGTCTTTTCCCAAAAGTCCCTATCCTCATCTATAATAAAATCTACAAAAGATTTACCTATAAGGGTCTGATTGTCTTCGGCTAGATGTTGTTTCATAGTATCATTGCAAAACATGATCTTGCCAGATGGGCCTAAAACAAAAATAAGATCTGTAGAATTATTTATAATATCCTTAAAGCGCCTACCATCCCCGGAAAACCTAGACCTTGCCTCTTTGATAGCCAGATTTTTCTCGCTAAGGGAGTCTATATGCGTATCAGCCATATCATATGATTCCAGCACCTCTCTGTATATGTTTGATATGGCCTTTATTACCCTTGCATCAGGAGGGATGATTCCTTCTACTCCATCAGGAAATGGTGAGGTTGTCGGCTGATCAGAAACCAAATATACCCTTTTAAATACTATATCACTATCTAAGGTAAAATCCTTAGCATTCACAAAAACAAGAGCATTATTGGGAACATCCTTTAATGTAGCTGCTCTTTTCAGATTAAAGCCTCCTGGTGGGGCAGTTTTCCCTATCCAAAAAATATCCATAAAAAACTATTCGGAAAGAAATCTGATTTTCTTTATTGTGAGGATTCTCCTAACTTTTAAAACATACAACCTCAAAGTAAGAAATCCTTTTTTAGGAAAAATTTTGGCCTGCCAGAGCTTGTAACTAAGCATGCCTTCTGATATGAAGGCTTAATGCGCAACAGCAAGAGTCTTTCTTGGGGAAGGAGATTGGGGATCTTTTTTCTCATAAGCGGAATTACTATCGGTTTGGTAATCTGTGCTACCTCCACCAC
>CAZVAH010000096.1:0-6591 GCA_964625035.1 uncultured Bacteriovoracaceae bacterium
CGGGGCTATATACTCAGATTCCATATCCGGACGCAAACCCTCAGGCTCTGGCAAGGCAACCCTGTCCACCTTGCCATTGGGTGTAAGCGGTAAACTCTCCATCCTTACAAAACGGGAAGGCACCATAAACTCAGGTAAAGTCTCCCTCAGAAAACTCCTTAACCCACTTACACCTGTCTCCTCATCAGCTACATAATACCCAACTAGATACTTGTTCCCACTATAATCTCTATCTACTACTACACAATCCCTTATACCTTCATACCTTGATAATACAGCATCAACCTCCCCTAACTCTATCCGATAGCCCCTGATCTTTATCTGATGATCTATCCTGCCTAGAAATTCTATATTCCCATCGGATAACCACCTGCCTAAATCACCTGTCCTGTATATCCTCTCACCTTCCCTAAAAGGACTGGCTACAAAACTTTTTCTTGTCATCTCCTCCTTGTTTAAATAACCCCTAGCTACCCCAGGACTCGCTATGCATATCTCACCAGGCACACCTATTGGTACAAGATTTAATCTCTCATCCAAAATGTATACCTTCGTGTTTGCTATAGGCTTTCCTATGGGCACATTCGTACAACTAAGATCTAATTCACTAAACTTGTATACTATACAACCTACTACAGCCTCTGCAGGTCCATACTCATTGTAAAACGTTATCCCAGGATATCTACCTAATAGCAAACACATCACTACAGGAGATAAGGCCTCTCCTCCTACTATAAACCTGTCTATGCCACCTAATCCCTTATTCTTACTCGACGTAATGCTATCCAATATCTCTAAATGCGCAGGCGTTAACTTCATTATGTCACAAGAACTATTCAATATATCCTCTAATAACGTAGAAGAATCAACACGAGTCGGCTGAACCTCTATCCTCTCCCCTGCCACCAAAGGCACAAATAAACTCGTCACCGTAAGATCAAAAGACATCGACGTGTAAAGCGGAAAACTACCCTGGCCCTCGATACCATAATACCTAATAGCCCACAAAATATAATTCACTAAACCCCTATGCTCTATCTCTATACCCTTGGGCTGACCAGTGGACCCAGACGTGTATACCACATACACCAAATCCCTACTCGTATTTATACACTCAGGCCTAGCATCAGACATTAACCCTACATTACCATAAGGCCCATCTAAATAAATCAACTCCCCACTGTAACCAGATAATTTCTCCTTCACACCCTCCTCACCCAATAATAATCTAATACCAGAATCATCTATCATATACTCAAGCCGTACCTCAGGATATTCGGGATCTAACGGCACATATCCACCACCGGCCTTCAATATCCCTAAAATACCTACCACCATCTCTATAGACCTATCCATCATTATCCCTACAAGCACATCAGGCCCAACACCTCTAGACCTTAAATAATTCGCTAACTGATTAGACCTTCTTTCTAACTCCCTGTACGTAATACTCCGTGTCCCACATACAACCGATACCCTATCAGGTACCCTGTCTACCTGCTCCTCTATTAACTCATGTATACATCTACCCTCAGGATAAACTGCTTCAGTATCATTAAATCTCTCTAATAGAGTGACCCTTTCCTCAACCCCCAAAATCTCATAACAAGATTTACTATCATACGGCCTCTCCACTACCTCCCTCAATAAATTACAAAAATACCCAGCATACCTACCTATTGTTCTAGCACTAAATAAATCCGTGTTATACTCAAACTGCATCTCCAAATGATCCCCTACCTCAAAAACAAATAAGGTAAGATCAAACTTAGCTATGTCTCGATCTCTTGTAACATCTTTGAATGTAATTCCACCTAAACTCCCCTTGCTAAGATCCTCTGTTGCATTTTGTAGAACGAACATTACATTAAATATAGGGGTCCTGCTTGTATCCCGCACTGGATTTAACAGGTCTATTAGCCCGTCAAATGGATAATCCTGATTTGCATAGGCATCCAGGCAAGTCTTCTTAACCTGCTGGAGTAATTCAATAAAATCAGGATCAGTTGTTAAGTCCATCCTTAGAGCCAATGTATTTACAAAAAAGCCAATAAGATTCTCCAGGTCATGATGACTCCTGCCTGCTATAGGGGAACCAATTATAATATCATCCTGCTGTGTTAGCCTGTTTAAGAACACACCAAATGCCCCAAGCAATATCATGAACAAAGTTACATCGTGGCCCTTTGATAACTCTCTAAGCCTCGATGTAAGTGTTGAGTCAACCCTAAATCTATGCACAGAACCATTTTGAGTCTGTATCGGAGGCCTTGAACGATTTGTAGAAAGATCTAATACGGGTAGTCTACCCCCTAACTTTTTAAGCCAATACTCCTCCTGCTCTTTTAGACTCCCATACTCTAATAATCTGTTCTGCCAATAAGCAAAATCCTTGTACTGGATATGTAATTCAGGAAGCTTGGGCGTGTTTGAGTCTATAGCGGCAAAGTATGCAGATGCTGCTTCTTTTAGTATAATACCCATGGACCATCCATCAGAGATTATATGGTGCATAGTAAGTAATAGTGTATGTTTTAGTGGAGCCAGCCTTATTATCTTTACCCTAAATAAAGGTCCTTTCTCCAGATTGAATGGTGTGGATGCCTCCTCTTCAATTATTTGCTCCACATAAATATCTTGCTTATCCTCTGGTTTGTCTGTTAGATCTATTAAAGGTAGATCTACCTTTAGATAATCAGATATTATCTGTACAGGTTTATCATCCCTTGTAGAAAATGTTGTCCGGAGACTTTCATGGCGGTTCACAATGATTTGTAAGGCCTTGGTAACCGCATCTATATTGAGACCACCTTCAATTAGTATATCCCCGTGAATATTATAAGATGGGCTATTGGGGATCAACTTATCAAGAAACCAAAGCCTTCTTTGAGCATGAGAGACCTCATAAACGCTTTGTTTTTCTAGCTCCGGTATGGAACTTAATCTGACTTCTTTTGATTGAAGCTCTATAATTATACCCTCAAGCTCTCTTATAGTTGGGTTTTCAAATATTGCCCTAATAGGCAAATTTACATCAAGGGCTTCCTTCATTCGTGTAACAGCCTGGGTTGCCTTTATAGAATGGCCCCCTAAATCAAAGAAATTGTCATGAATTCCTATCTTGTCTACACCAAGAACATCTTGCCATATGCCTGCTATGACATTTTCAATATCATTAGATGGTGCTCTGTAGACTGTATCCATCTCAGGCCGCAGGCCTTCTGGCTCTGGTAGGGCCTTTTTGTCTACCTTACCATTAGGATTTAAGGGCAGTCTATCGAGCCTTATAAATATATTCGGGATCATATAATCCGGCACCTTCTCCTTTAAAAAGTATCGAAGGCTGTTTATAGATAACTCTACCTCTGCCACATAATATGCCACAATTAGCTTGTTCCCACCTCGATAATCTTTGATAATGACTACACTGTCTTTTACCTCGCTATAATCTGTTAATACAGATTCTATCTCGCCGAGCTCAATACGATGACCCCTTATCTTTACCTGGGTATCAATCCTGCCAAGGAAATCTACACTGCCATCCGGTAGCCACTTACCCAGATCCCCTGTTTTATACAAACGATCCTCATTTACATCAGGAATAGGATTTGGAACAAAGGCCTTCGCTGTCTTTTCCGGATCATTTAAATATCCTTGAGCTAGTCCATAACCACCAAGATATATCTCACCAGGCACACCAATAGGCACAGGCCTTAAACGTTCATCCAGTATGTATAATGTAGAATTTGCAATGGGATATCCTATAGGGATTCTGGTAGCATCATCAGGCACATGATCAACATCATAATATGTAGAGAATGTGGTATTCTCTGTAGGACCATAGACACTTGCAAAGCATCCAGGCTTTGTATATTCCAGGCACTTTCTAAAATGAGGAACAGAATTTACCTCACCACCTACTAAGAGCCTTTTTAGGTTGATTAAACTATCAGGCCTGGTATCTATCAGCTGGTTAAACAATACAGTGGTGAGAAATAGAATTGTAATATTGTTGGTCAGCAGCAACTCCGCGAGACTATCAGGGGAAAGTACATCACTGCTTGATGCCAAAAATAGTGTTCCACCATTTAAAAGTGGGCCCCAGAACTCTAATGTGGCTGCATCAAATGCAAACGTTGATGCCTGCAAAAAACTATCATTCGGGGTTATATCAGCATAGTTTGTATTTTTTACCAGCCTGGTAATGCCACTGTGAGGAATCATAACACCCTTGGGTCTTCCTGTAGAGCCTGATGTGTATATCACGTAAGCACTATCTTCAGGAGAATTGACATTCTCGAGATTAGACCCATCTTCAGTTTCAGCATCCTTCCAGAATTGATCCATAGAAAGTATTTTACCAGTATATTCAGGCAATCTATCCAAAAGATTATCATGAACTATAATAACAGGAGATTGTGTCTCCTCCAGCATGTACTTTATACGCGCCTTTGGATATTCAGCCTCTATTGGCACATATGCGCCACCTGCCTTTAAGATTCCCAGGACACCTATTATCATATCCATGGAGCGCCCCACCATGATAGCAACATAGGTTCCCCGGCCTACGCCATTAACCCTTAAATAACGGGCAATCTTATTTGATGCCTCATTCAACTGGGCATAAGTAAGTTTCTCCTTACCAAAAACAAGGGCTACCTTATCTGGTCTTATATCCACTTGCTCTTCAAAAAGCTCATGTGTACACTTGTCCTTTGGAAAATCACGATTAGTGTTGTTAAACCCTATAAGCAGATCTTTTCGCTCTTGCCTACTCAAGATATTAATATTAATCATAGGCTCATCAGGGCTTTTTAAAAGATGTAAAATAAGATTATTCATATGGTCCATTAATCGTCTTATTGTAGAGTCCTCAAACTTATCTTGATTGTATAATATACGTAGACTCAGCTGTCTGCCTGGCATACCAACCACAGTGATATCATAATTAGTTGTCTCACGAGGAGTAAAGGCATTGACTTTGAGATCAAGGCCGGCATTAAATCCTTTTGCGTCAAGAGGATAATTCTCGAAGACTAATATACTATTAAATAGGCTCTGCCCGGGGGGAACAGCGCTACATGCCTGGATATCAGGGAGAAAAGAATATTCATAACCCATTATACTTGAGGATCTGTCCTTAAACATCTCCAGAAATTCTATATATGACCTATTTTCATCAATAATCGCCCTAACAGGTAATGTATTGATAAACAGGCCTACTATCTCATCAGACCCTTTTAATCCTGGAGGCCTCCCTGAGACAGTAATACCATATACAATATCATTATGGCCACTGTAACGACCCAACAATATCGCCCACACAGACTGAATCAAGGTACTTAATGTGGTGCGCCTACTGCGGGCAAATCTTTCTAATCTTGATGTAGCATCTTCAGATAATGTTAATACCTGCTCTGTCATATTAAGAGTATCTTTTTTAGATTGCTCATAATCCCAGGGAAGTGGGGTGGGAGTATCAAAACCCCTAAGATACTCACCCCAGAATCTCTTTGCCTTTTCCTTGTCCTGACTATCAAGCCAGACAATGTAATTCTTGTAAGGAGGCCTATTTAAACTTGGTAGTCTCTTCCCATTCTGCAATGCACTGTATGCTTTAAACAAATCTTCCATAATAATAGCCAAACACCAACCATCAATCAAAATGTGGTGATAGCTCCACACAAAATAGTACTTTTTATCATCTAACAGCAAAACGTTTAAACGCATAAGGGGGCCCCTTGCCAAATCAAACAAAGCCTCCCTATCTGTGGTAAGGAAATCATTAATCCTTTCCTGCTGTACCATCTCATTAGGGTCCTTAAAATCATGTACCTCTAGATTGATAGGTCTTTCCTTTAACACAATCTGAAGGGGCTGATTTGCATCCTTCCAGTTATACACTGTCCTAAAGATGGGATATTCTCTTATTAAATGGTTCCATGCCTCTTCAAGGTACTTTAGATTTAATGATCCCTCGATAATACAGTTGAATTGTTCAAAATAGGCAACTCCTTTGGGATCATATAAGGTATGAAATAACATACCCTGTTGCATAGGAGATAACGGATATACATCAGCTATATTCTTTTTTGTTAGATAAGACATACGTGCTAGCTCCTTAGTCAAAATCTGTAAGTTTATCAAGTTGCGATTGATCTAGACCTGCCAGTTCAAAGTCAGATGGTGTAACATCGAAGTTATTTGGATCAAGGCAGTACGAGGTGATCTGCGATAGTTCGTCCTTAAACCCTCTAGCTAAAGACTCCATAGTCTTCCTTAAGTGCTTATTCTTACTATATGCAAATTCAACCTTGAGACAAGAGCCTACAACTATGCATATCACATCTATTAAATCTGCCCGATTGTTGCGCCCATCTATCATATTTCGTACATCCATATCCACTAAACTAAACGACCCAACAGAGGCAATACTGGGCACCTGACCCAAATAATTAAACCTTATCCCAGTGTTTACCGGACCATCAAAATCATTCTCACTCATATATTTCAAGATGCCAAAGTTGAAACCCTTGTGTGGTATGGTATGCAACCTCTCCTTCATATACTTTATATGAGATCCAATATCTG
>CAZVAH010000097.1:0-3749 GCA_964625035.1 uncultured Bacteriovoracaceae bacterium
GCCTGGAGCTCCAGAAGCTGCAGGGATTCCATATACGCAAGCCTCGCTAATATCAGGATGTTCTCCAATAACCTTCTCTATATAATCCGGCTGTATAAAGTCTCCCGCTCTTCTCAGCTCTGTTCCCTTCCGGTAGTCAAAGAAATACCACCCATCCTCATTTTTGTGTACTATATCACCGGTTCTCAACCAGCCACCTTTGGTCTTTTCCTTTGATGCATCCGGAAGGCCGAGATAATCAACCTTTGTATCTCCTCTCATCATTCTACAAATGAGCTCTCCACTGTCTCCTGTCGGCACTTCATTATCGTTTTCATCAACCACCTTAAATTCCATAACCCCTGGCACTGGTTTCCCAAAGGAACCGACAGGACCCTTTCCTAAAGGCTTGTAGGCAAAGCCCCCCTCTACTGCACCGTACCACTCAAGAATTTTTACATTATATCTCTTCTCAAAGGCTTCCCATATCGAGGCAGGTGTACCAGCGCTGATAACCATCTTTACCGGATTATCTCCATCATTGTCTCTTTCAGGTTCATTATATATCCCTGACATCATTCCCCCGAGTAGCGAGAATGAGGTGCATCCATATTTTCTACATATGTCCCAGATCCTGCTTTTTGTAAAACGAGGGCTGAACACTGCCTTAATACCCAGATACAGTGCAGGGAATAATGTTACTGCTTGAGCATTACCATGCGTAAGGGAAAGACCATTATAAAGAATATCATTGGGTTTATATTTCCATACTATACGTGTAAGGATGTTGAATAATCCTGTCCTGTTATTACGGATCATAACCCCCTTTGGATCACCTGTAGTCCCTGAGGTATAGATGATCTGCATGGGTTGCCTCACATCCATTATCTGCTGCTCAACATGCTCCCAGGAATCCTTGTCCAGGGTTTCATTTAATGCGTGGTATTTATCAGAAATCTGGATATTGTGTTCGGGCCGATACACAACCGAAATAAATTTTATGTCAGGAAGATCACCGATTACTTCTTCCAGCTGCCCCAAACATTCATCAGAGACGATGACTGCTTTTGCATTGGAATTGCTTAAAAGAAACTTCAGTCTATCACCCCTGGATCTCGGGTCCACAGGGATCATACTGGCCCCGATTACCGGGCCAGCCAGCAATGAATAGACGAATTCAGGGTGATTCCTCATAAATACAGCATAGGCATCCCCTTTTTTAATCCCCTTTTCTAAAAAGAGCCTTGAGATCTTATTGGAATTTTCGTAAAGATCCTTATAGGTAAGGATATCCTCACCGTGCTCACCCTTTTCGAAGACATATATTTCTTTATCCGGCTTTGTATCAGCTTTCATCTCAACCAGATGAGAAGCGATAACCTGGTTTAGATAAGCTTTTGATGCCATAGATCGCCTCCTAAAAATGCATTTTTTTAATCCTCATCTTCAATAGCCCCGATAAATCCTCTGCCAAAGGTTGGGAATTCTTTTTTGAAGATCTCATCCCAGTAATCTTTAGTCCAGAACTTGTGTCTGTCAAAATAAGGATCAACGTTTGCAACACTCACAGAGACGCTTGCTGTTATATCCGCATCGATTATCTCTAACGCCCGGGCAGCCATTGCAAGGGTACCGAAGACTCGACAATGCAATCCTAAACGCCATGCCATAGAGGCTGCGGCATTTGCAGCGATATTTAAATTAATATTCTTAAATTGGCAGCTTGGCCCTATTGCAGTTAAAGATTCCACCTCGTCTGCTTTATTGAGTTCCGCACAGGTTTTGAATCCGCATGCACCACAGTCGTAATTAAAATCAGACTTTCTTTTATCTCCAAATAAAAGAAACCCGTTGGGTTCCTTGATCAGTTCCATAACAAATCGCCCATCCCTTGCTGCAAGGGGGGACATATCAGCCATTGATAAACAAAATTCGGCGATCTCTTCCAATTCTTCATTTCCCAGAGATACCATCTTCATGGTATTTCTATTGCCAAACCTGAAGCTGTTATGAGCTGCAACAGCCATTAATTCCAGGGCCCTATCCAGACCATTTTTAATCAAATCGTCCATCTCAATAATAGCCATATTAACCCCCTAACTGTAAATTGATCTAAACTGAGGCCAGAGCCTCTGGATAATACGGTCATTCATCGTTCTCTGATTTATTTCATCATATTTAAGAGGTATATCTCTGAATGGGCTCTTTTCCGTAACAGAAATAGCCACACCAAGAGAAAAACCAGTAGCTTTGGGAACGATTTTCATCCTCATGGATGCAGCCCCAACAGACCAGAAAACACCATAATCAATGCCAAGGTTTCTTGCCATAGATACTATGCCATCTATTGCATAGGCAATATTATTTGCCCTGAATACACACAGAGGCCCTGTAAAGGCAACGCCTGGCTCATTAGGAAGCTTCTCTTCCTCTCTAAGATAATCACAGGTGAGTTTTCCACACATATTGCAATTTATATCTGACGGATCGGTCAAGCTCCTTAGAGAGGTTACGATTAACACCGCGTCTGCGTCTCGCAACATCATTGCATCCCTTTTGAAAAACCCCCAGGCCTTTTTCTCTTCAGACATCTTTTCCATTTGCTGGCACAGATCCTCAATATCACAGGCATCATCCAGGATATGTGTTGTACATTCTCCAACTCCTCCGACACGAGGTGATGTGGTGCCTGAGGCAAGGAGTAACCTGGCCGCTATCCTCACTTCTTCTTTTCTGTCATCTTCAAATTGTTTTAAACTTCTCTCCAAACTCATTGCCGTCCTCCTTTAAAAAGCTGCTAGATTGAAAGGCCATGCTTTTTTGCAATATCAGGATATGCCTTGTAAGCAGGATTAAGTAACGGTAGAAGCTTTAAAACCTTGGGCATCGGGCCTTTTGCCTTTATGAGTCCTTTAGCCAGGGCAACAGGCAATTTGATTTCTTTTAGCCAAAATTTGTGACAGGAGTCTCCGCTTAATTTCATCTCAATAGTCGGCTTAATATCCGCAGGCCCGCATATCACTTCCCCCTCTTTGGTCAACCAGATATATCCCTCTGGATCGTGGATGGTAAACTTGATTGTGACCTCTGAATTAAGAAATTTTGGGCGCACTGTTGGATCATTCGCTAATGATTCAAACAAGCTGCCCAGTACTTCATACATCTTCTCCGTGCTTTCAAATACTGCCATCTTAGGCCTCCTTTCTTGATAACCCCTTAGGGGCTAGATTTTAAAAAATAAAATATAAATATAAGACCGATGTCTTATCTTGTCAATACACATATCTTGTCTGTGTTAGCAAAATAATTGGGTCCTCCCTAAGAAGTCTGCCTGGGGTGGATTAAAATGCCAGCATGAAAGAGGAGAAGATGGTAATAAGTCAGAAGGAGTTATCCGCCTTTTGGCTTGGTATAGGGTATAATGTGTTTGGATCTCCCAGAGGTAGACTAAAAAATAAAGGCCCCTTGGATTATTCCGGCAAAAATTCAGAGAATTTTATTATTCCAGCACTTCGATAATGGGGAGCACTGTATATGGATAGTGTTCCTTCTGGGTCTATATAAACACCTGCAGCAGCGGCAAAGTCGCAATGAGAAGGTATGCGCCACGAGGGGACAAAGGGATTATCGTCACAGTACATCTCCTTGGATGCCACCTTGGTGATTATTGGTATATTGCTGTAATCTCCATCAGGAAATTCCACATGAAATAGTTCTGCCCAATTTTCAACCTCAAGATAGGGAAGGAAGGGGCCCAGGTCACCGTTATT
>CAZVAH010000097.1:3759-6588 GCA_964625035.1 uncultured Bacteriovoracaceae bacterium
CTCTCCATCACACTGAGAGATAAAATTAATGGTCTGAGCAGCAAAGGATGTATCTAGGCCTCCAATGGCTTGAACATCATTTTTGTCCCAGGCAGCCACGTTTTCACAATCAAAGCCATCTATAATGTCAGTAGTATTAGAGAGATAAAAATGGAGAAGTCGTGTGTCCCATGTGGCTAAAATGAATCTCCCATCAGGGAGCTTTGTTATGGCAACAGCACCGGCCTTATCCTTTATAGGATCTATAGTGCGGTCAATATAATAGTCATACATAACTGGATCCTCGGGGTCTGAGACATCAAAGAAGTAGACCTTGGAAACAATCGCCTCCTTGTATTCTTCTACAGGAACCACCAGGATATCCCCCGCTACACTCATACCGCCTGCATGCCACAGCAGGCCTGAGTCCACATCGATTGCCTCTATCAACTTATCCTCGATTGGAGGAAGATATGAATCATCGAGATTTGACCAGAATGCACCCAAAGAAGGTCTTGAGCCCAGCCTTGCAATAAAGATAGAGCCTATCCGATCAATGATATTGCTACCTGATATCACAATGTACGGGCCTTTGCGCAGTCTTTGTATACCCTGGAAGTGATTGTCAATCCCGATCCCATTAAGTACAGCCTGGGTATACCTGGGCCAGGGGATCAGCCCATTATCCCAGATAGACAATTTTTCTCCTTGTGTACTAATGCTGGCAAATTCATACTCAACATCTTCTACACATGTGTCACAGTCAACAAAGCTGTCGTCAATGACATGTATAAACCACGAGAGCGTATCTTCTCCACCTTTAACAACAAGCGTGTGATCCCCCAAATCATCCATTGTAGGCGAATACTCGTAAGTCGCACCCATAACCCCTGGGATAGAGTCCATATACCATACAAACTCATCTGGAATAGGGAACACCTCCACTTCAAAAGTTATTGTCTCCCCGACCTTCATGACTACCGCAGTCTCATCTGGCGTAGACGAGATAATGCAGGAAGACAATATCCCCGCAAAGATTATCCAGCATGCAAACAAAAAGATTTTTCTCATGAGAAAATCCCTCCTCATAGTTTTGTTTAGGGAAACTCTTTTATGCCTTTGCTAGTGATAAATATTTTACCTCACTGTGATCACTCACTATTTAGTTTAAGGAGTTAAACCACCGCTATTGTAGACGAATTCCAACATACCTTCGAAGACCATATTTGGCCTGGCAGGCCGGTCCACTGCCGCGAAGATTACATCCTGGTGATTGTATCCCTCATGATCGGAGGCATTAAAATTAATCATGGGAACATCTTCTATCCTGTCATTATGGAAAAAGAAGAGCCCATAGTCAGAATTGTACGGGGCTGATGCGGCCTGTGTATCCAGGCTGATCCGGGACGTAAAATACCACTCCGGAAAATTAGTGGGCCCCTGGTATAAACTGCGAGCAACGTCCTGGATATCCGTAACCTCCTCTGTCCACGTCGTATAGGTAAGTGTACCTGTAGTATCCTTGTAGTCCGGATCTGAGGCGTCTCCGACCTCGTCAAAGTTCACCCAGGAGTATAATGGGCCACTGCCCAGGTCAAGTGGAGGGCCTGCATCCCAGGGAATGAAAACCCCATCTTTCTTGATTCCCCATATCCCCAGCAGCTCTGCCAGATCACCTGGAAAATGCTTTTCCACAATTGGTCCACCGTGAAGAAATCCTATACTTGCCTGGAGAATAGACGCAGGGTTGAAATTGTCATCAAATAACACACCCAGCATGGCCTCATTTGTGTATCTAAAGTCTTTTATTGAGGGTATGCCAGTAAGAAAGTGGCCCAGATTCCTAGAATGGAGCAGACGTATCAGATTTGCAACATCCTTTGAATAAGGGACCTCTTGGAACGTAGTTGCCTCATTATCCGGGAACATGTGAGCCCCCATGCCAAGGATCTCAAAGAGGGCCAATGCCTCCGGGGTTACACCCATGTAGAGATTAAGGCGCGTGGCTGCCCCGCTTCTAATATCTGCCAGGCGCTGAGAGTAGGTTTCCTCCTCGATGTAAGAACCGGATCGAGCCCCAACCCTCCCATCCAGACCGATGAGGCCTGCACAGTTATTGAAGCCAGCATCATCTTCTGTAACAGCGTTTCCATCAAAGTCCCAGCCGGCAAAGTAAGAGGTAAGGCTCCCACCCATTGAGTGGCCTCCGATGAAAACCTTGTTCTTCCGATCATTTTGATCAGGGATCTTTGTCGTGATGATGGTATAGAGATCCTCCATGAGGAGCTGCAAGCCAAACTCGGAGAGGAAAGGCACGTCCTCATCACTGAGGAATCCCTGGAAGGTATGACCGCTCATTTCAGCACCATTGTAATAATAATCCACTGCATCTTGAAGATCTCCTGATGCCTCGGCGGCATTCATGCCGGTCAGATCCTCCAGGCAGTTTCCCCTGCGGTCTATGGTCCATACCTCAATGCTGCCTCCTTCGCCTGCCTCGGCCATGGATACAAGCTGTCGGCCAAGATAGTCGAAGCTGTTTGCCCCGCCCATATATCCGGGTATGAGAACAAGGACAGCAACTACATCATCAAATGGAATCAGCTCTCCCTCAGACGTTGTTGGTCGATAACGTATAAACCGGATATAGTCACAATCCCAGTCACATATATAACTCCCCGGTATTTCACCATTATCCCTTGGATAAGGTGAGTGGATTAGCTCCTCCTCCACTTTTACCCTTTGATCAATGGGGGCTCGGGGGTCCGGGGAAACAGGCTCCTCCGGAACCGGCCCTCCGGGTAGGTAACAGCCGGGAATCAAAAGAATCATAAAAAGAAGACACAGGGT
>CAZVAH010000098.1:0-6535 GCA_964625035.1 uncultured Bacteriovoracaceae bacterium
TGCTGAAACCTTCCATGAAGCCCTGCAATCACTATGGCTTTGTCATATGGGAGTCTGTCTGGAGAGTCTCAACTCTGCTGTCTCTTTCGGAAGGGTAGATCAATACCTGTATCCTTATTACAGGCGTGACGTAGAGGAAGGGAGAATCACTCCTGAGCAAGCAAAAGAACTTCTTCTTTGTTTTTCTGCCAAGGCCACTGAGCATGTGTTCCTGCTCTCAGAGAGAATCAGCCAGTACCACGGTGGCTACCTGGTAGTGCAGGCAGCGATAGTGGGAGGAATGGATCAAGTAGGTAAAGATGCAGTAAATGATCTTACCTACCTTTTCCTCGACGTAATGGAGGAATCCGGCCTGAGGGATCCTAACTATCATGCACGGATTCACGCTGGTTCTCCTAAAGAATACCTTAGGCGCGTGGTGGATGTAGCAAGAAAAGGAAATGGGGTGCCTGCCATATTCAATGACGAGGTCGTTATTGCCTCTTTGACCTCCCATGGCTATCCTCAAAAAGAGGCACGCAATTACGGTACGGTAGGGTGCGTGGAGCTGGCCTTGCCCGGGAAAAGCTTTTTCTCCACGGATGCCGGACTCTTTAATCTTCCCCTTTGCCTCGAGCTGGCAATAAACAGTGGAAGGCGACTCAACAGTCGCCGGCGAATAGGCGCTGCTACCCCTGATCCCATATCCTTTACGAATATTGATCAGGTAATTGATGCCTTCCAAGTGCAGGTGGAACACATGGTGGCACGGATGATTAGTGATCTTAAAATGATTGAGAAAGGGAACCGTGATTACCATCCAACTCCGTTTTCTTCCTTACTGGTAGACGGCTGTCTCGAGTCAGGAAAGGATGTCTCTGCGGGAGGAGCCCTGTATAACTCCAGTGGCATTCAGGGGGTGGGTGTAGCAGACGTGGCAGATTCGCTCGCAGCCCTGAATGACGTGGTTTTTAAGCACCATAAGTATACTATGGCCCAGGTGATGAATGCCATGCGCACCAACTTTTCAACTGACCCTAAGACCCGTGCCGAGCTGTTCAAGGCCCCAAAGTTTGGGAACGACCATCCTTTGCCCGATGGCTATGCTGATAACGTGGTACGTATATTCCACTCAGCCCTTGCCGGACGCCGCAACACGCGCGGAGGCCCCTATGTGCCCGGGTTTTATTCCGTTACATGCCACGTGGCATTCGGAAAACGAATGGGAGCCCTACCTAGTGGAAGAAAAGCAGGGGAGCCTTTCGCACCAAGTCTGGGCCCGGCTAATGGAAAAGACCGTCTGGGACCCACTGCCCTTCTCAACTCGGTAGCCAATATAGATTCTACCCTTGCACCTAATGGGTATGCCCTCAACCTTCGTTTTGACTCTAGCACCCTGGTAGGTAATCGAGGCGTGGATATCATGGCGGCTTTAGTGGAAGGGTTCTTTGATTCAGGGGGAATGGAGATGCAACTAAACGTGCTCGATCCTGAAATGCTGGAGGATGCCCGTCGTAATCCAGGAAAGTACCCAGGACTGGTGGTACGTGTAGCCGGTTACTGCGCATACTTCGATGACCTTCCTGATGCCGCAAAACAGGAAATCATTACCCGGACACGTATTGAGGTATAGACAGTCTTATGTCTTGAGACCTTATCGGCTCCCTTAAGGAAATAGGCTCTTAAGGGATGAGGATTGTATGAAAAAGTGAATAGTAAATAGCGAATAGTGAATAGTGTTATACCAAGTTGCGTTCAATCAGTTACTTTACAAAATTGTCATTGCGAGCGCAGCGAAGCAATCTAAAGCCTAGATTGCCACGTCGCTAAAGCTCCTCGCAATGACATTGATTGCACCTTGGTATTGCACTTTGGCGGATGGCCAAAAAGGCCATGAGGGGTTTGTATGAAACTGGTTGCGGACATTTGTTTAGGCTTATTGTTCGCCGCAGAGGCCACAGAGCACTTGAGAGTAAGGTATCTTTTTGATTTGCCGGAAGATACCAGCAAATCAAAACCATCAGCCCCAAAATCATCACCCTGCTCCCAGTGTTCCTTGACGAACTATATAATTCCATGCTCTTAAATAATCGCCCAAGGGGGCACTATGTTATTCCGGGTCTCTCAACATGGATTTATCAAGCTCTATACAGCTAATTCACATAATGGGATTACTTCCTAGGCATACAGGCATTTTTGTATCCTGATCCAGGAGAGATATCGGCCAGACCTGATTTCTCTGGATGCTTGCCTCTAATCCCATAATAGAACTCCCTTATAACACACATGTCCGTTACTATGTCACCGCTCGGCCAGAAGACCGGGCCCACACCGCCCACCTTTCTGTCATAGTCTAAAAAACAAAGTACAATCGGCACATTGGCACCGTATGCGATGTAGTAAAATCCTGTCTTCCATGACCTTACTTTGCCGCGCGTCCCCTCCGGAGGTACGGTAATAGCAAGCCTTTCATGACTATTAAACGCCTGTATGGTCTGGTCCACCATGTTGTTTGACTTGCTGCGGTCTACAGGTATGCCACCGAGCCATCTCATGATATGCCCGAAGGGAAATCTAAAGAGGGCGTCTTTCCCCATCCAGAATATCTTTGTCTTAAAGGCAAATGCGACTAACATGGTGATGGGTAAATCCCAATTTGATGTATGCGGTGCTGCTATAACCACATACTTAGAGGCATCGGGCAGGCATCCTTCCTTTTTCCATCCGAATATCTTCAGTATAGTAGTGGATACCAAGTATAGAAAAGAGCTTAATACAGGTGTATCAAAAATCGTGTAATGCATATCTTGCCTCCTGGTTTAGTAAACATGGATTTACCACAAAGATGCACTGAATATCCATTGACAGACGTCCGATGCTTCGGTTCAGCAACCATATCTAATATCTTGTAACACCTTAACTTATTGAAGAGCCATACCGTCACTAGCCACTTACAAGGCCGGTTCTCTGTGGGTCCCTGATCTTTAGGAAACCACATACGCCAAACATCGTGCGGCCCGTCACCCTTCTGACCAACTAAGATGTCAGTATCTATTTAAGTCTACCATAAGTTGTGAAAGATTTGTGTAAAAGAAGTGTAAATGCCATATCTGGAACACCATAACGTGATAATTGCCTGAAAAAAGCTGGCATAATTTATACTCTGACACATGCACAGGCCTTCAAAGGACTTGTGCTCTAGTAGTCGCCGTTCCCTTCAGAATCAATCTTTTTATCCGATCAATATTTCCTCGATTGGATAAAAAAAGATAAACTTTTTTGTTCTCGGTGATCTCTGTGGTGAAAAAGGTCCTGTTTTTTTTGGATCTAACCCCCCATTTTCATCCTTTCTGACCGCTCTTGGGCAGATGCCTGCCCCGCAGGAGGAAGTAACAATGGCATCACCATCCTTGATCTTAAAAGCCTATGATTGTATACTACAGCAAAATCATACCTAAATCCAGATTAGGAGGCTATTAAATGAGGGAATGTAATGTTCAAAAAAACAAACAAAGCTGCAATTGTACTTACGAGCCGTGCAGTAGAAAAGGTATATGCTGCGAGTGCATAAAATATCATTGGGCCCTTGGGGAACTACCTGCCTGTTTTTTCCCTGATGATGTGGAAAAGTCCTATGATCGCTCGATTGAAAGGTTTATAAAGACCTGTCAGGAAAGAGGTAGATGGTGGTAGGTAACGTCTATCTATTTTGGGGGTATACTTAAATGGACCCATATCTAGCCAGGCAGACTATGGTAGAAGAGCAAATAAAGGCCAGGGGTCTTACAACCCCAAGTATACTTGAGGCCTTTTTAGATGTACCAAGGCACCTGTTTGTGGATGAACACCTGAAGTACAGGGCATATGATGACTGCCCCCTAACCATTGGCTATGGCCAGACCATATCACAACCATATATTGTAGCACTCATGACTGATGCCTTAGAGACTCAGCCAGATTATAAGGTCTTAGAAATAGGTACAGGTTCTGGCTATCAATCAGCTATATTATCGAAACTTTGCGCAGATGTATATTCCATCGAGCGTATAGCACCTCTTGCCTCAAGGGCAAGGAAGATCTTAGATGAACTTGGTTATTTTAACATCCATATCATAATTGGGGATGGTACAAAGGGTCTTAATAGCGAGACCCCTTACGACGGCATCGTGGTAACTGCTGGAGCCCCTTATATACCAGAGAAACTTGTGGAACAACTAAAAGTAGGTGGCCGCCTGGTAATCCCTGTAGGTGATCAAAATATTCAAGACCTTAGGTGCATTACAAAGACAGAAGATGATATTATCGAGAAGTCATTGGGAGGCTGCAGGTTCGTAAAGCTTATAGGGGAACAGGGGTGGGAAGAATAGACTTCTCTTTCCTGCTCATACTAGATACTATATATGAACCTCCCTGCAGCAAGCTGCAGGGTATTGCCAAGTTAAAAAGAATACCTTCTGGCAGTCCTCTCCTATTCTGGCATAAGCAGAGACTCAATACGCTTCATGAATGATCCAAGCATGCCTGCAGACTCAGGAGACCCATCGACCCTTATCTCACCATCCCCCATTGCCTTAACTGTATCCTTTCCCTCTGCCATAACAGCATAAGCACCCTCTATACCCTGAAACATCATATGAATAAACGGGGCCTTTCCTGTATATATCCCATGCCCTGATTTTGTCTTACCGGCCTTGACCCTCAGGTAAGCAGCAGGACCCTCAGGCTGAACAGACATCTGGAATATCCTGTCTGGCATCTTTGCAATCCATGCCATCATATCCTCATCTCCACCCTTATTAAGCTGGCTTAGGGCATTTGTGACCATGTACATGAGAAGTTTTACCTTAAATTCTCTCTTCTTCGGAGCCTTGGGATTTTTGTTTGGCATAAGCAACGTAAGGTTCAAAAACAGAGGGACAAGCTTCAGCAACAATCTTATATGACTAAGTCCCTTAACAGAAGGCACTACTGTCTTTCCTGTAAACATGCCATTCATGTCTTCTACACTTTTAAAGCTAATGGTAACATCAGGATTTGAATGTATACCCTGCTTTACATCCAGATTGCCACCACTAAATTCGAGATAAGCGCCCTTATCACTGTCTTTTACTGCAAACTGAACTATGCCATCCACACCCTTCGAAGACCCTTTCCCCTCCTCATAAATTACCTTAAAAAGTGGCAATACTGACCTTAAAACAATCCTATTTGTTAATTCTACTTTGTCAGCCATATTAAATCTCCCATTTAGGTCTCATCTTCCCAGTCTTCATCTTCCTCTATTTCTTTACCCATCATTTCGCTGATAGTCTCAACAATACCATCAGAGTCTATCTTATAATAATTGTATAGATCTTCTGGGTAACCAACAATGGAATATATATCTGGCAGACCTAATTCCTTAAAGACACATGCCTTCCCACTTTCAACAATCACCTCTCCGACCGCACTGCCCAGCCCACCAAAGACATTATGCTCTTCTACTGTAACTATCCTTTTTGTCTCTTCTACTGCCTTGAGAATAACATCCTTATCAATGGGTTTTATCGTATGCAGATTGATCACCCTGACACTCAGGCCCTCTTTCTCCAAGACCTTGGCTGCACGCACAGCATGTAATACAGTGACGCCACAGCAGATGATCGTTATATCATTACCATCATTTATTGTTTCAGCCTTTCCTATCTCAAAGCCATAATCCTGGGTGGTGTGGACATGGGGTTCAAAACCCCGTCCGATCCTGATATACACAGGTCCTGGCCATTCCATTGCAGCCGCAACAGCATTTCCTGTCTCAATGCCATCAGCAGGGACAATCACTGTCATGTTTGCAAATGAACGTGTAATCGCTATATCTTCAGTGCAATGATGCGTGGTGCCTGCCTGGCCAAAAGATATACCTGCATGCGTTGCAATGATTTTTACATCCAGGTTCTGATAGCAGATATCTGTCCTCACCTGTTCAGCACTGCGGAGTGCTGTAAAGACCGCAAATGTAGAAACAACAGGCCTCAACCCTGCCTGAGCCATACCAGCAGCCATTCCAAACATGGTATTTTCTGCAATTCCCACATTAAAAAACCTATCAGGAAACTTCTCTCCAAACCTTCCTATCTTGGTAGATTTGGCCAGATCCGCTGTTATTGCAACAAGATCCGGATATTTATCTCCAAGCTGACAAAGGACATCCCCGTAAATCTCGGCTTGAGTAAGTTTATCAGCCTCTTCTATTGACCATGTCATTCCTTCAGCCATAATATCCTCCTTATCCTAATATCTTCTGATAGTAGCTATCGATAGACTTTACCGCCGTGTCTACCATATCTGAATTGATCCCCCCATAATGCCACTTGTAATCATTCTCCATGAAATCCACACACTTACCCTTTATGGTATCACAGATGATCATGGTGGGCTTTCCCTTTGTTGCCCTAGCCTTTTCTATGGCATCTCCTATCTGTGCAAAGTCATGACCATCTATCCTGAGGACCTCCCACCCAAAGATCCTGAATTTTTCATCAAGGGGCTCCAGGGTTGTGATCTCTTCTGTAGGACC
>CAZVAH010000099.1:0-6508 GCA_964625035.1 uncultured Bacteriovoracaceae bacterium
AAAGGGGGACATTTTTGCTCTGCACTTAAGGGGACATATTGACTTGGCAATAACATATTCATATTCAAGGTTGACATTCGCCTGTGTTAATATCTCAGCGAGCCTTGGCTCACCCACTTGATATATGCTTTTCCTATCAAAATATACCTTATCTATCGTGCCTCCCACGGCGAAAAACTTAATTTTCATTGCCCTATACCCTCCATTGTTGTGAATGTCCCTATACACCGAATGTTTGAGTTTAACAACAGGCCCCCTTTTCCTGTCCCCTTTCCCCTTTTTTTCTCTTTTCTAATGAAAGGATATTTGTTAAGAGTAATTATTATCCGGGTGAATTTATTTGGCATGTCAAAGATACTGATTGTATATCATTCACAAGGTGGCAATAATAAAAAGATGGCCCTGGCTGTTGCGCAAGGGGTCAGCTCTATTGACGGGGCAGAAGCGATATTAAAACCTGCGTTTGAGGCGACCTTGGATGATCTTCTTTCCTGTAAGGGGATAGCCATTGGCTCGCCAGAGTACTTTGGATATATGGCAGGCGCTATCAAAGACTTTTTTGACCGCACGTATGAAAAGGCAAAGGATGACAAAAGGGTCTTTCGCAAGCCATATGTGGTCTTTATAAATGCAGGCAATGATGGATCAGGCGCGCTTTTGAGCATTGAGCGTATCTGCCTGGGCTATCGTTTTAAAAAGGTATTTGATCCAATCATGGCAAAGGGAGAGATCACAGAAGATATCTTGGCGAAGTGCAGAAAAATGGGACAGACCATTGCTGCTGGCTGTGTTTCTGGTATTTATTGACGATAAGGGGGATGATGTGTGGAGGGCCAATTATGAGAAGAAAAGGGTATCGCCGGAACATATCATAGAGGCAATTAGGCCAGGTGCCAGGATCTTTATTGAAGCGGGCTGCGGCGAGCCCCAATATCTGGTAAAAAGACTTATTGTTGAAAACAAGGAACTCTCTGATGTTGAGATATACACTACTATTCCGTTAAGCGCCTTTTCAGAATTTGGCGGGGAATTTGGATCTCGCTTTCGTGTAAAGGCATTTTTTGTCTCTCCTGTTATAAGCTCTGCATTTGTAGAAGGGATGGCTGATCATACGCCTGTATCATCCTTTAGTTTAACAAAACTTATTAAAGAGGGACATATCAAGATAGATACAGCTATTATTCACTTAAGCCCTCCTGATGAACATGGCTATATGAGCCTTGGTGTGTGTGTTGATATAACTCGAACCATTATAGAATATGCTGATACAGTGATAGCCCAGGTAAATGAAGAGATGCCCAGGACCATGGGTGATAGTTTCATACACATAGATAAGGTGAATTATATAGTTGAGCATAACGAACCCTTGATTGAAAATCCGCCTGAAGAGCCTGATAGTGAGACCAGGCTTATTGGAGAGCATATCTCAAGATTAGTAGATAACGGTGCTACTATCCAGGTGGGATTTGGAAGGCTCCCCAATGCCGCGCTCGATGCCTTTAAAGAAAAGAGGGATATAGGCATTCATACAGAGATTCTCACTGATTTTGTCTGCGACCTTGTGAAAGATGGTGTGATCACAAATAAGGAAAAGGGCGTGAATCCAGACAAGATAGTTGCCAGTCTGTGTCTTGGCACAAAGAAATTGTTTGATTTTGTTCACAATAACCCTCGAGTGGAATTGAGATCCGCGGAATATACAAATAACCCAGTCTTAATAGGTCGTCATAATAAGATGGTGGCCATCAATGGTGCCGTGGAGATTGATCTTACCGGGCAGTCCTGTGTTGCGATGAGCGACTATATGGGTTATTTTGGCACCCTCGGAGATACAGACTTTAACCGCGGGGCTATGCTCTCACCCGGGGGAAAGGCCATTATTGCCCTTCGTTCTACATCAAGGGATGGGAGATTCTCACGTATTGTACCTGAATTTACTGACAGAAAGATTGGTGTTATTACCACACAGACAGACGTAAATTATGTAGTCACTGAATATGGTAGTGTAAATCTATTTGGGAAGTCGATCAGGGAGAGGACTCTTGCCCTTATTACCATTGCGCACCCTAAATTTAGAGCATGGCTGCTTGAAGAGGCAAAGAGGCTTAAGTATGTGTACGGAGATCAGGTATTGCCGCCGGAATATGCCATGTATCCAGATAAATATGAAATGGGAAAGACATTTGATGGCAGAGAGCTCTTTATACGTCCGATCAAGATAACAGATGAAAGGGGCATTCAGGACCTGTTTTATGCTATGTCCAGGGTTGATAAGTTCTATAGATTTTTAAGAAGTGTCTCTGCTCTTCATCATCAGCAGGCGCAACCACTGGTAAATGTAGATTACAAAACAGCCATGGCCCTGGTGGTTACTGAAGCTCGAAATAGAGATGAAAGGATATTAGCCGTTGCTCACTATACTTGTGAGGCAGTCGATAGATCTTCAGGTGAGACATGTGAGTTTGCGATTATGGTTCACCCCAACTGGCAGAATATGGGTATAGGCTCATTCTTATTGAGGTATTTGATCGATATTGCAAAGGATAATGGCTTTAAACATATGAGTGCGCATGTGTGGGAGGATAATGCGCAGATGCTGCATGTATTTAAAAAGGCAGGCTATAAGATTGAGGATTCTCTTAATAATCATGTATATAACCTAAGCATAGATCTTGAAACCCCTGAAGGGCTAAATAAGGATACGGAATTATAAAAATCCATTGGCCATTTCTACCAAGGCCCATCTTGAGACTACGCATTCCGCTCCGCCTGAAGCGGGCGAGTCCGCCCGGCGGGCGAAGCAATCTCTAACTGTTTGTAATCAATGGGATTGCTTCATCGTCCGCCTCAGGCTGGACTGGCAAATAGTTGTGAATTGTCATGTTTCATGCTAGGATGTAATTGTATTAATGCTATGAGGTTTTTAGCACAGATTATATGAAGGGGAGGCTATGCCCAGGATAAAGATGAGTTTCAGAGATAAATTCACATTAGCCCTACTTGTTCTGATGTCTATATTCCTCTTTGCTGACCAGAGGATCATGTCTGCTATATTACCTGAATTATCAAGAGAATACGGGATAGATGAGCTGACCCTCGGGCTCATTGGCTCTGCATTTACGCTTATAGGGGCACTTGTGAGCATATTTTTTGGATACTTTACAGATAAAGTATCAAGGAAAAGGCTCCTCATAGCCACGGTATTCATTGGTGAGATACCGTGTCTTCTTACTGGCATCCCATATTTCACATCTACTGTTGAGTCATTCACCTTGCTCAGGATACTTACAGGTGTTGGAATAGGGGGTATATATCCCATATCCTTTTCTGTCCTGTCCGATTATTTCAAAGAGGAACACCGGGCGACAGCTTCTGCATGGCTTGGGGTGGCATGGGCCATCGGTGCAATCTTAGGCGTTGTCTTGGCAGGCTATCTTACCAACACGTATGGGTGGAGGATTGCCTTCATCCTTGCGGCAGCACCAAACTTCCCCACGGTGATACTCTTTGCCCTCTATGCAAGGGAACCGGAGAGGGGCAGGACAGAAGATGCCCTAGAGGGCTTAATCCAGAAGGGCCTGGCATACAAGCAGACCATACACCTCAAGGATTTCAGGCTCATCTTTTCCAATAGGACCAATCTCTGGACATTTCTCCAGGGCATACCAGGCACCATACCATGGGGGGTCTTGGGGTACTGGATGATACACTTTTTTGAGCACACCAGGCACCTCTCTAAAGAAATGGCTACCACGATATTCCTATTGGTGGGTATTGGGGCTACCATAGGCGGTTTGGTCTTTGCCTTTATTGGAGATAAGCTCTATAACAAGCAGCCTAGATACATGCCCATACTATGCGGGGTAGGGGTTCTGGTGGGTGTTATCCCTGCATTCATCCTTGTAAATATGCCTGTGAGTAATTCCTATGGGTCAGAGATGACGATATTTTTCATCCTGTCTTTTGTTACAGGCTTTCTCGTGGCCGTATCTTCTGCAAATGTAAAGGCTATCCTCATGAACGTCAATAGGCCAGAGCACAGGGGCACAGTCTTTGCTGTCTTCAACATAACCGATAATCTTGGGCAAGGCTTTGGCCCTGCAATCGGTGGCATCTTGGTCTCCTTTGGCTACCTGTTTATGATGAACTTCTCCATATTTTGGTGGATTCTATGTGGTCTGATCTTCTTCTTAGTTGCAAAGACCATCACAGGGGACAGAAAGTCCCTACAGGATCTCCTCGAGGTAAGGGCTCATGAAATGTCTCAAGGATAGAGATAACATTAATAGGAGCGTTTATTATGGGTATCACATTTGACAAGGATTCAGGGATCTTCCACCTTAGAGCTGGTAATACCAGCTATGTTATCAAGCTAACCAAACAGGGTGATATAGTACACCTGTACTGGGGTAGAAAGATAAGGGATGCCGATATCTCATACATGCTAAGGCCTACCTACAGGATCTTTTCGCCCAATTCTCATAGTGGAGATATCGAGATGTCATTTGATACCCTGCCACTTGAATATCCTTTTTATGGAACAGGAGACTTCAGGTCACCTGCATTCCGGGTGCAGCTTGGCAGTGGTTACACAATATCTGAGTTAAAATACCTATCCCACTGTCTATCAAGGGGAAAGCAGCCTTTAGAAGGGCTGCCAGCAACATATGTGGAGGATGAAAACGAGGCCGAGAGCCTGTGCATTGAGATGTACGATCCCATCATAAAGCTTAAGGTCACGCTCAACTACACGGCCTTTAATTCATTTGACGCCATAACACGCTCTGTGAAATTCACAAATTTAGGGAATGAAGACATAAGGCTTTTAAGGGCGCTGAGTTTTAACACTGACTTCAATGACTGTAACTTCAGGATGCTGCAGCTTTCAGGATCATGGGCAAGAGAAAGATATATACACACCAGACAACTTGTTCCTGGTTGCCAGTCCATTGAGAGCAAAAGGGGGGCAAGCAGCCATCAGCACAACCCATTTTTTGCACTTATGGGTAACGATGCAACTGAGGACCATGGAGATGTATATGGGTTCAGCCTTGTCTACAGCGGTAGCTTTCTCGCCGCAGTCGAGGTTGATCAGTTCAATACCACCAGGGTGTCAATGGGGATCAATCCCTTCAATTTTTCATGGGTCATTGAACCAGAAAAGACCTTCCAGACACCAGAGGCTGTATTGGTGTATTCTCATGAAGGCCTTGGCCAGATGTCGCGGACATATCATAAGCTGTACAGAACAAGGCTTTGCCGTGGGAAGTTTAGGGACCGCCAGCGGCCCATACTCATAAACAACTGGGAGGCAACCTACTTTGACTTCAACGAAGAGGGGCTTGAACGTATTGCAAGGGCAGCCAGGGATCTGGGGATAGAACTCTTTGTACTGGATGACGGGTGGTTTGGCAAAAGGAACAGCGATGAGACATCCCTTGGTGATTGGGTGGTGAATAGGGACAAGCTACCTGGTGGGCTCGAAGGCCTTGGCGAGAAGATACGTTCCATGGGTATGGAGTTCGGTATATGGGTGGAGCCCGAAATGGTATCCCCTGACAGTTATCTCTACAGGAAACATCCTGACTGGTGCATTAATGTTCCGGGCAGAAGGCGCACTGAATCAAGGAGCCAGATCGTCCTTGATCTTTCAAGGGATGATGTATGTGATGCAATTATCATGATGCTAAAGGGTGTGCTGTCCTCGGCCCCCATATCTTATGTGAAGTGGGATATGAACCGCAACATGACTGAGATAGGCTCTGCAGGCCTTCCTCCTGGGCGCCAGGAAGAGACCTCCCACCGGTATATGCTGGGGCTTTACCGTATCCTTGAGGAAATCACATCTGCATTTCCTGACGTGCTGTTTGAGAGCTGCTCAGGTGGTGGTGGACGGTTTGATCCGGGAATGTTGTACTATATGCCGCAGACATGGACTAGCGATAATACCGATGCCATAAACCGGCTCATGATACAGTATGGAACGAGCATGGCGTATCCCGCCATCACCATGGGGTCACATGTATCTGCTATCCCCAATCACCAAACCCATCGCATTACACCTCTCATGACAAGGGTTCATACGGCCATGTCAGGCAACCTGGGCCTTGAACTGGACATCACAAAGCTGAATCCAGAGGAGAGAGGCTTCATAAAAGAACAGATCAGGCTCTATAAGGAGATCAGGCCCCTTGTGCAGGAAGGGTTAATGTACAGGCTACTCAGTCCATTTGATGGGAATATGACCGCATGGATGTTTGTCTCAGAAGACAAGAGTGAGGCTGCTATCTTCTATTTCAAGATACTCGCAGAGGCACATGAGCCATTGAGGATTTTGAGACTAAAGGGGCTTGACCCTGACAGAGACTATTGTCTGCTTGGATTCGACGAGATCTTTACAGGCGATGCCTTGATGAATGCAGGTTTCAAGGTACCAGTGCTCATCGGGGCCTTTCAGAGTTCTTTGTTTAGACTCGTGACTGTAGAATAGAGGTATTAAAGGTTGATG
>CAZVAH010000100.1:0-6499 GCA_964625035.1 uncultured Bacteriovoracaceae bacterium
GAGATGGAATTTAAAGGATATATTAAAGAGTATATTAGGGATATGAGTTTTATGGATATGGAGTTGAGTAGGATAATTGGGACATCCAGGACGCAGAAGTTATTATCAGAGATTAATAAGTACATAGATTGAGAACATATCGAGAAGTTTTTGGTTAGAAGTTATCCTGTGGGGAGGTCTGAGTTGGGGAATAAGGCTTATCCTCCGCAATGACAGAGGACAGGCCCTCCTTTGGTGTTATTAAAGGCTATTTTGTTACAGAAGTGGTTTGGGATAAAATTTGATCCTGAGTTAGAGAACCAGATTAATGATCATATATCCTTTAAGGTTTTCATTGGATTATAGTTAGCTGATCTTTCTCCAGATCATTCTATTATCTGCAGATTTAGGGATCGTATAGGGCGTAGGGTGATGGAGTCTATTCACTATAAGTTGTTGAGACAGTTTAAGGCTATAGGGTTTTCTATTGAATCTGGCATGGCAGTAAATACGAGACTTGTGAAGTCTGCCAGTTGTCCTGTGAGTGGCGAAAGACTTAAGGGGTTTCGTAAAAAGCGAGCTATTGAAGAGAAGGCTGGCAAATCTGTAAAATTCTGTCGGGATGTGGATTCGGGCTGGACAATAAAAAATGATGAGTCTGTCTTTGGGATGAAGAAGCATGCCTCGATTGATGTAAGAAGTGGCTTGGTATTGTCGTCTCTTGTATCTAAAGCTTGTGAGCATGATACTAATTACTTTCAGGCTGTGGTAGTAAAGGGACTTCATGGTGGGGTGGAAACCTTCCTCCAAAAGTGTACGCACGGACGAGGTGTATTGTGGAGAGTTTAACAGACGGTTTTTGAGTATAAATAATATTGCTGCTGGTATCATGAGAAAGAATTTTATTAATGCCAGGCTGACTGAATTTGAGATGAAGAGGAACAAGCTGATCTCTAAAGTGAGATACGAGATTGAGCAGTCCGCCATATGGGCGGATGGATTGGCTGAGCATCCACGTGCGCAAATGGGTGTGGCTTTGCGGAAGGTGCAGGAGTACGGCTATAAGTTAAGGATGTCGAAGTGGGTGACATATGGCATTGTGGATCGGAAGATCATACTTTCAGCCGATCAGGATGTCTTGGCTGAGGAGGCCAAGCTAGATGGTTGTTATGTATTGAAGACGGACATATTTATATGTATACCAAAAGCAATAAACCCTGTTAAGAAAAATTATTTTAATGGGTGACTACATCGGATTTCTGAAATAAGGAATGCTGGCTTTAAGCAGGTTTGAGCGTAAAATTTTGGTGTTTTTTAGACTTTTTTGTCTATTATGGGGCAAACTTGGGTTAATCCTGATGGGTTAAAGCCAATCTGTCCTGTTTTTTATTCTGAAACATCCGCTAAAACATCGGGGGATAAAGACAATTGAGGAAGCAAAGCAGTTCGGCTTGCAGTAGCACATAAGCCTGGAGGCATAAAGGCATCTACCAAGACAGCAAAAAGAAGGCATGTAGCTGGTAGAGCATCTGCCCTATCATAAAAATAAGGGATGGGACCGCATATATGCACAACCTCGGCCGTTAGAATCACCAGCGGAGTATGGGCTTAAAAAGTCAAAAGAGGACAAGCACGAGCAGCAACGCCACGAGATAGAAGCTGGTCAAGAACAATACATCTCACACAGTCTTTGCGCATGGGGACTGCTTCAGGGCAAAGAATAGTGGTATGATGGTAAGCACCGGGAATACGATAGACACCACTATTGGAACATCCTGAAAGAACAGCCAGACTGCAGGCACAAGAAAACAGAATAGTATGATCGTGCTTATTACCCTGTGGGTCTGCTTCAGGCTTAAACCCGCCTTCATGAGCATGATATAGCCGGTTTGATTGCCCACACAGCTTTATCGACCTCGATATCCTTGTAGTCTTTAAATGTGGCCACAAGCGACCATCCTCCGAATACGAGGAAGGAGTAGATCAATATCTCCGGTGTGAACACTGGTGATTTCTGGCAGAGTATTCCTGTCAGGAACGAGCTGAATCCCCATATACCCTCGATCTTGTAGTTGGCAGGGAAAAAGCGCTTACCCCTGTAAAAATCGTAGTTATAGAGGATGGAACAAATAAACAGTATGATAAGGGGCAGGAAGATCAAGCTCCCCATATTGTACAGCAAAAAGATAAAACCTAGGTAGGTGGAGTTAAAAAAGTGCACATCCTGCCTATCAACAAAGCCCTGCCTTCCAGAGAGGGCATCTTCCTTCTTGTCGAAGAAGTCGTTTTGTACCAGCGAGGTGAGCCCTGCATAAAAGACCATGAAGGCCATCGCAAAGGTTAAAGACTTTATCCCACCCGATATAGCAGCACCAAGAAAGACCAGGAGGACAAAGGGGATGCAGTGAAGACTCCTTAAGGCAAGAGCCCGTGAGACCTGGCAGTTGAGGAGGAAAAAGAATACAATAGCAACAGTGAGCTGCAAAATGGATATAACAACCATGCTGGGCATGGAAAGCTTCCTGCTAATGGCCGCGGCCATACTTGGTATGATGGCTCCTGAGATCATGAGGATAAGAGTATATACCAAAGCCCCACCGAGGAGAGATTTAGATATGCTTGATGTCTTGAGGTATATGTAGTAGCCCGAAAACACAATGGTTGCCCACAGCACCAACCCCTCGCCTATGGGGGAGCCGTGCGCGGTATCAAACAAGGTAAGCACCTTCAGCGTGGGCACACCAACATGGTAGGTGTACTTGAAGTTCCCTATGCCGTAGATAAACACATCGATCACAGGTGGAAATATGCCAAGGAAGACGCCTATCAGGACTACATTTATGACCTTTTGCCACTTCTCTTTTGCAAAAAGCGAGAGTACAAAGGTGTATGACCATATCATAAGGAAGTAAAACACGCAGTTGTTCAGGACATGCACCTCGCTGTAGATGCGGTGTGCAAGCATCACCTCTTCCAGGGAGCGGGTAATACCCACGAACAGGGCGAATATTAGGATGATATACATGCTGTATACCTTCTTTTCCTGGAAATAGACGACTCGCTTTATCCAGTTCTTAGAATCCATTTCGTTTCCTCTCAGTAATTTTCGTAGCTATGACTCTCTGTTTCCTTCCAGTGCCCAGGATCTCCTGCCCAATAATCAAGGCTGGATACTTCTCCACATCAACCTGCTTGAATTCTCTCGACATAATGTAGATGATTCTTGCCTCCAGGGTGATACCAAACAGTATGCCACCCATTTACCAAGTTTGAGCATCTCGAAGGTGATGTCTCCTCATTTATGCACCTGAGAAATTCGGCTATTATATTAGCCCTTGTCTTGCCATCAAAAGAAATAGAAACCATCCCATCATCCCAATTTAAAACTTAAGTGAGTTTGGTTCCCCTCTTTGTATAATACTCTACCATATGAAGCAGTGCCTTTGCCCCCAACTCAAGGGTAGAAAATACCGGGATACCGGCCTGATTAAGAATCTGGATTGTCTTATACCACACATCATATGAATAGTAGAGCGGTGCTATTACAAATACAGGCTTATCAATATGATTAGCTGCATCAATTAGCGCATCTAACAGCCCTTTATTGAATTCTTCACCACCGAAAAGCGTACAAAACTCTACATGATGCTGATATAATATCACGTCAATATCTTTATCAGACGCTGCAATCTCTAATATCTTCCCAAATACATTAGGAAAGCCGCCAACAGCTGCAAAGTCTAGAGGGTTAGCCACAGAGGTACCTGATGAAGGCAGATACTGACCTAATTTGGCCTGGGTGTCTTTAGAATATTCAGGGATTTCAAACCCAAGCATACTTAGATAGTCTGCTGCTATAATCCCTTCTCCTCCACCCCTGTTCATAAGCCCAATTCTAGGGCCTGAGATCGGGCCTGCCTTGGCAAAAGCCTGAATAGTATGAACAAGCTCTTCATATGTACCCACTAAGATGGCACCAGCTTGCCTCATGGCATGATCCCATATTACTCCATCACCTGATAGGGTTGCAGTATGCGATCCTATTGCAGCCAGCCCTGGTGTTGTCTTGCCTGTCTTGAGTAATATTACTGGCTTATTTGGGGTGGTGGCGCTCACCACATCAAAAAATCGTCTAAAGTCATCTAATCCCTCAAGATATGCTGCCAAAACATCAATATCTTCCTCATCTGCCATATGTTGCATAAAGTCCTCTACATCCAGATCTACACAGTTACCCACACTTATTGCCTTGGACATGTAGAACCCATATGTATGCCCATTCCATATAAGGGATTGCGTAATACTACCACTCTGACTGATAAAGCCTACATTACCGCAAACCCTTGGGAATATCCCAGGGGTGGGTGCTATACCACCTTTAGGACAAAATGGACCTACACAATTAGGACCTATTATCCTGATTCCAGTGCTTATGGTGATGTCGGATATCTCTTTCTGGAGAGATCTACCCTCTATTGTCTTTAGCTCTGCAAACCCTGAGGAAAATATATGCGCTACCTTAACACCCTTTTTAGCCAGCCCTCTTAATACATCAGGGACACCCTTTGCTTTCACACATACGATTGCATATTCAACCCCCCATGGGAGATTATCCACATGAGGGACCCATTTTACATCAAACCTGCCAGGGCCATCTTCGTCTATGCAGTACGCATCCCCTTTGTAATCAAACTTTTTAAGGGCCCTCAGAAAAAGCCAGCCTCCCTTCCCCAGGGAGGCTTTGCCTATAACTGCGATAGACCTTGGAGAAAAGATGATCTCCCATGGTATTTCATTAGGTATTATTACATCTTTCCTATTTACCTTCATCAGACTTCACAAGCTGCTGCCTTATCTCATTCTTTAAGATCTTCCCGCTTGGATTCCTTGGCAAGGCATCCACAAAGACTACTTTTTTGGGCACCTTATACCCTGCAAGTTCCTCTTTACAAAACGCAATTATCTCGTCTTCTTTCACCTCTGCACCGGGAGATCGGACAACCACCGCGGTTACAGCCTCTGACCAATAGGGATCAGGCATACCTATAACTGCTGCATCAGCTACGGCTGGGTGTTTGAAAAGCAAGACCTCCACCTCTTGAGAAGATACATTTTCTTCACCAGACTTTATTATATCCTTTCTCCTGTCAACAAAGTATATAAACCCATCTTCATCCATCTTTACCAGATCACCGGTATGATGCCATCCTCCCTTGAACGTGTCAGCTGTCTTTTCTTCTTCCTTGTAATAGCCCAGCATGACAGCTGGACCTCTGGCAACTAACTCTCCCACCTCTCCTGGGGGAACCTCATTATCATCTGCATCAAAGACTTTGAGGATCAGAGGCATATGAGCCTTTCCTATAGAACTTGGTTTTTTATCAAAATCTTCAGGCTCCAGGCATGTCCCTAAAGGGCTCAGCTCTGTCTGTCCATAGTAATTCATAAACCTTGCATTGGGGAGTATCTTTTTCCATTTCTCAATGACTGCAGGGGGGGCAAGGGAACCAAATATAATACATAGCTTCAGGGAACTAAGATCATACTTATCAAAATCAGGCATAAAGGGAAGACCTGAATACAAGGCTGGTGGCCAAACCCATCTTGTTACCTTTTCATTCTGTGTAAATTCAAGTATTTCCTTTGGATCAGGTGCATACTCCATTACAGTATAGGCACCTCCAGCTACAACTGCAACGAACAGAAACATAGCTGCTACATGAAAAAGAGGAATACCTCCAATTATGGAATCAGAAGAATTTGCCTCAAGATCACACAGGGCACTTAACACAATCATATAGAAATTCAGATGTGAATTAAGCACGCCCTTAGGGGCAGCCTCTGTCCCTGATGTATAGAGAAGGGCAGCAGGATCATCATATGATATTTCCACCTCTGGTTCATCAGCAGGGTATTCATCCAACCACAGATCCTCAATATTCATCCAACCTTTAGGGACATCACTTCCTGAAAGATTGATATATCCAAAGGTCTGTACACTTTTCAGATCATCTTTGACACCAGCGACGTTATCTACCAGACTATCTTCTACAAAAAACACCCTGGCCTCAGAATGGTCAATAATATACTTTATTTCCCCACCCTTTAACATAAAGTTCAGTGGCGTGATAATAGCGCCAACCTTCAGGAGCGCCCACCAGTATATTACAAACTGATGGCAATTATGTGATATTATAGCTGCTCTGTCCCCTTTTTTGACACCAAGTTTTGTAAGCCCATAGGCGCACCTGTTTACCGCATCATTAAACTGTTTATAGGTAAAGGTCTTATCCCTGAACTTAAATCCGACCTTGTCAGGAGTCCTTGCAGTGGTTCTCACTAACATATCTCCTACACTGGCCCTGCGTAACACATTCTTTTCATATGAGGATAACCCTGCCATAACTACTCCTCCTTTTTATGATCTTTTAAATTTATTAAATATTTAGAGATTCATGTCATCCCTTAATTAAATGCCATGAACCTATACCACAAAAAAGGATCTCAATTACTATAAACC
>CAZVAH010000101.1:0-6483 GCA_964625035.1 uncultured Bacteriovoracaceae bacterium
GCTTCAGTATTATGCGATGGAACGCTTTCTTTACCGCCTTTCCAGATCTTCCTATGCACACACGTTTATCCTTAAAGAGGCATTGATGCTTCGGGCCTGGCAGGTTCCCATTTTTCGCCCTACAATGGACATTGACATGCTCGGGAAAACGGGTAACGAGATGGCAAGGATAAAAGACCAGATCCGTGATATATGTTCTGTACAAGTGGAACCGGATGGATTGGAATTTAATCTGGATAGTATTCATGGTGAGCGTATCACAGAAGATGCTGATTATGAAGGTGTTCGTATACGATTTTCCGGACAGCTGGATTCTGCCAAGATCGCCATGCAAGTCGACATTGGATTTGGCGATATTGTCTTTCCTGGCCCGGAAGAAGTTGAACTTCCAACCATTCTCGATTACCCTTCACCACGTTTGGTCTGTTACAGCCGGGAAAGTGCAATCGCAGAGAAATTTGAAGGCATAATCAAGCTTGGGGTGCTCAACAGCCGAATGAAGGACTTCTATGACATCTGGCTGCTTGCCAGACAGTTTGATTTTGAAGGGGAAAAGCTTTCTAAAGCTACCGCGTTACTCTGAAAAATCGGGAGACTGATCTTCCAGATGAGATTGTTTCCTTTACTGACACCTTTATAAAAGCCAAATCCACTCAATGGAGTGCTTTCCTGAAAAAACTTGGTAAGGATTCTGTCACAAGCGATTTTGCTGAAATATGCTCTCTTCTGTCTGAATTTCTTGTTCCAATAGCAAATGCAATCAGGATGAATTCCACTCTTGACAATAAATGGATTGCTCCCGGACCTTGGCAATAGGGACCTGCAAAAAGAAACCCTAGACTTATTCGTAAGCAATCCAAAAAGAAGTTGGGCAAAGCCAATTGCCTCAATATGTTATGGAAAATGGGGCCTATAATCGTAATTTGACCTAATCTTCGAATAAATATAACTACGACTAATTAGCATGCACTGTGTTATCGGTAAATTCCACATAACTGCTATAGATGGACAAAATCAACACCCAAAAATTGAATATATCGAGGAGAAATCTTTAAGGAAGGGTTGCACCTTACTGATAGGCGTTTTGGCAAGATATATGGACTATTGTAGACGATGTTTGATTTCACAACCTGATAATCGGCCTGATTACAAAGAGGGATCACTTAACGGAAAGAATGGGGTCAGATCTTTCATATTGACATTTCAGGGAAAGTTTATCATCAATTTGTCAAGAATAAAGACTTGGCCCCTTTGCTGTATGAATGATTACCAATCGACCCTTGCACATATGATATCTACATCAGTATTTGCCTTTGCCGTGCCAGGTGGTTTTCTAAATACGCTTCCCGGGCCTATAAATCTTTTTTTGTTAAGGCCCTTTTCATCATAGTTTATTTCGACTACACCATGGCTTACTATGGTTATGTCTCTTATGTGATCCGGATTTATTTCCTGGCCTTTGGCAAAATGCATATATGATATGTCATCCTTTATGAGATCGAACTCGGGATCTATACGGAGGTCTTCCTTCGCCTTTTTGAGTATACGCTCAATATACACAGACTCTAAGGCATTATAGACATTTGGGTATTTTATGCAGAGATCTCTTAGAGGCTTTCCTGGTATCTTTAATAACATGCCCTTACTCTTAGCCCTTACTGCTGCAGATCGCCTTGTATGATGAAAGAACCCTATCTCTCCAAAGATATCCCCTTCGTCCATTATTGCAACCGCATTCCTATCTCGTACCACTTCAAATTTGCCTTCTATGATGATATAGATCTCTTCGCCCGCAGTCCCCTGTTTTAAGATGAACTGCCCTTTAGAGGTGTTTAGTATATCCATAATGTCTAAGAAATCCACGAATTCATTTTGCTCCAGCCCCTTAAACAGAAGGATATCTTCTTTGTTTATGAGGGAGGCACTCTCATAAAACTCCTTTTGGGCATCACCAGTAAGCCCCATGGATTCGTAAAGCCTTATAAGTAGCGCCTCTACCTTTGGTCTTGCCCCTAGGATGGTCTTAGCACTCTTTGCTGCTGCAATAGCCTTTAGGGTAGAGCCCTGCCTTAAATATGCCCGGACACTGGATTCAAACAGATTAAGGGCCTTTTCAAGGTTGCCCTTTGATCCTGCATGTCTTGCCAGCCTGAGTATGTCCTTTGGACTGAGATCCTTTTTCACACCTTTTGATCCCGTTATTGATCTTCGGGTCATCTGAAACCACCTCCTTAAATAAAATATCAATCCTACTACGTAACTTATTAAACTCTACACAATATGGTGTGTTTTGGTAAAGCTAAATCTACTACATATAGATGTAATATTCAAAGATGATTTTGCAGGATTGATTAAAAGTAGTGCTCTTTTATAAAGCTTGCTATATTATAGCCTGCCTTTCCATCCCCAAAGGGACTTCCCGTCTCTGGTATAGACCTTTCACCCATATCAGATACTGCTTGATATATGGCGGATGCACCTCCATCTACCAGGCAGTTTCCGCCTAACTCTATAGTCTCAGGCCATTCTGTGTTTTTTCTTACAGTAACGCAAGGTGTCTTTAGGATAAGCGCTTCCTTCTGAACCCCACCAGAGTCTGTAATAATGCACTTTGCGTCTCTTTCCATGGTGATCATCTCCAGATATCCTACAGGATCGATTAAAGACAAACCCTTTTCATACCCTGAGATAATATCCCTGTAAAGGTTCATTGTCCTTGGGTGTATGGGGAATATTACGGATATATCTTTTGCAATGAGATTAAGCCCCTTCCATATACCCATAAACCTTTCCTTATCGTCTGTATTTTCAGCCCTGTGTATAGTAGCCAATACAAAAGGCCTCTTGTATGGATAGGCCACCTCCATCTTGGAGAACATCATTAATGCATCCACCATGACATCGCCTGTCAGAACACCTTTTAATCCTTCTGCCTTTAATAATTCCATGGCCCTTTTAGTGGGACAGAACAGATGTTCAGATATGTGGTCTGTTACCTTACGGTTGATTTCTTCCGGCATATACTTGTCAAAACTTCTCAGACCTGCCTCCACGTGTGCCACTGGTATCCCCAGCTTTACTGTTGCGAGCGCCCCTGCAAGGGTCGAGTTCGTATCCCCGTATACCAATGTTAAGGCAGGATTTTCTTTCTGCAAGGCCGCTTCTATGAGAGGGAGCATCTCGGCTGTTTGTCTGGCATGGCTTGCTGAGCCCACACCCAGATTATAGTCCGGGATATCAAGTCCAAGTTCCTGAAAGTGCATATCCGACATGGGATAGTCATAGTGCTGACCAGTATGGATTATCTTATGGGGGATGTTAAGGGATTTGAGGGCATTTGCGATTGGGGCAAGTTTTATAAATTGAGGACGAGCGCCTACTATGCTGATCACCTTATTTCTCATTATTCCCATTCATCCTTTAAATATCATCACATTCTTACCACTATGCATTCTTTGCCCAGGTCCTTTGAGAGTTTTTTTCTATATCTATCGGCCACTGACTTTTTAGGAAAAGTTCCCCATTGTACAAGGTACCAATCCCCTCTTTTCCTTATGGTACATTTCAGTCTCTTTTTCTTAAGATAAGAAGTAAATTCTTTAGCCTTCCCATGGGATTTGAATGCTGCTATCTGGATGCAATAATGGCTGCCCCCTGATGATGGGTGCTGGTCTTGAGGATATAAGATATCATAAAAGGAATATTTAAAATCATTGGTGGATCCCTTGATGGTTTTATCTTCTAACTTTTCCTTATTATCCCTATCTTGCTTAAAATAAGAGAGGATCTTTTTGTATTCCCCTGGGTCAAAGGGGATCCCTGGCAGGTGAATAACATTATAAAACAGCAGAGTAGCCCCTACAAGAAAAGAAAGGGATATTAGAAACAGCAGTATGTTTTTTACTAAGGATTGTTTCTTTAGTTTGCGTTTTGTTTTCCTTTTTTTCGGCATTTGTGTCTACATTACCTCAGGCGCATCTATTCCCATAAGCGAAAGTGCGTTTGAGATTACCTGTCTAACTGCATCTATAAGCACCAACCTTGCCAGTGTGAGGCCCTTGTCATCGGATATTACCCTATTTTTATTATAAAATCTATGAAATGATGAGGCAAGATCCATAAGGTAGAAGGAAAGACGATGTGGTTCTAATGCGCTTGCACATGAAATGAGTAGTGTTGGGTATGCTGCAAGGATTTTTAGTAATTCCAGGTCATCTCCTTTTGTAAGACATTTAAGATCTGCGTTTTCTATATCTGGAGTGATACCTTGCTTGGATGCCTTCTTTAGTATAGAATATATCCTTGCGTGTGCATATTGTATATAAAAGACAGGGTTTTCTTCACTCCTTTTCTTTGCGAGTTCTATATCGAATTCCAGATGGCTATCTGAGCGCCGCATGAGGAAGAAATACCGGGTCGCATCTTTTCCCACTTCATCCATAATTTCTCTTAAGGTGACAAACTCGCCTGCCCTTGTGGACATCGATACAGGGATGCCTGCCCTTACCAGGGAGACTAACTGGATTAAAAGCGCATGGAACTGGTCAGGGTTTGCGCCGAAGGCCTCGAGGGCAGCCTTCATCCTGGGCACATAACCGTGATGGTCTGCGCCCCATATGTCTATTATCCATTCAAATCCTCTCTCCAACTTATCTTTGTGATATGCAATGTCTGATGCAAAGTATGTAAGAGAATTATCTTGTTTTTTTAATACCCTATCCTTTTCATCGCCAAATTTTGCAGTTTTAAACCAGAGAGCTCCATCATCCTCATAGATGAGTCTTTTATCTTCAAGCCATGATAAGGTATTTTCGATCTTACCCTCCTTAAAGAGTGATGCTTCACTGAACCACTTGTCGAAGCGTACATCAAACATATCGAGATCATGCCTTATGCCATCCAGCATCTTTTTGCCGGCAAATTCTTTGGAGGCCCCTATTGCATCATCTGTAGGATAGGTTAATAACTTCTCCCCATAACCTTCTTTTAATTCAGAGGCGAGATCTTTGATATACTCACCCTGGTATCCATCTTTAGGGAAGGGGTTTTTTTGGCCACAGAGCTCTAGATAACGCAGGAAAACAGATTTTCCAAGGGTCTCCATCTGGTTGCCTACATCATTTATATAGTATTCTTTTTGTACATCAAACCCAGTTGCATTAAGTATCCTGGCCAGGCTATCACCAACAGCAGCCCCTCTTCCATGGCCTATGTGAAGCGGTCCTGTTGGATTTGCGCTTACAAATTCAATCTGCACCTTTTTTTTAGCGCCGTAGTCACTGGTGCCGAATCTATCTTTTTGTATGTGTATGTCCCTCAAGATATTTATCCAGTATGCAGGTCTGATATAAAAATTAATAAACCCAGGGCCGGCGATAACGACCTTTTCAAAGATATCCTGATAAGATCTCATGGCATCTGCTATTATGCCTGCTATCTCCCTGGGTGCTTTTCTGGTCTTGGATGCCATGACCATGGCGATATTTGTTGCAAAATCTCCGAGCTCTTTATTGGGAGGGATCTCTACGATATCATCATTTAGCTCTATGGCAGGGATATCGCCTTTATCGATGAGATTCCTGATTGTATTTCTTAATATTGCTTCTACCTTGGACTTCATTTAATGCCCTTTCTTTTGTAGGATTTAGCATGATTTTTCAGATTAATGCTATCCTGTCAATACAAATCATATAAAGATTTTTATTTGCTGATAGCACAGATATCCTTTTTCTAATTCTTTTAAACAGAGAAAGTTCACTAATGGGATCATGAAGGCATAGGGTAGGGGGGGGCAATTTGTGCAGTGATGAGTCAAAAGGAGCAAGAGCGTTTGGTAGTGTTATCGAGGGTGAAGGTGGGTGGATTATTGATCAAAGATGCATCTCAGATATTATCGCTTTCCTATCGGTCCGCCCGGGGCGGATGGGGCAGGGGGCAAAAAATACCGAGATGAAAACAAACACCTTAGACAGGAAACTAGAGGACATTTCTATTGAGTTAGAACAGAGGACATTTCTAAAAAGCTTTGACATCGCACGTAGAATTTTATTAATGCCTCGCAGATTTCCGCTAATTTTATATCGTGAAGTATTCGTTTTCACCTAAACCCGGCAGCAGGGAAGGGTGATCCCATTCCTTGTCAGAGGTGTTTTTAAGAGGCTCGTTTTTAAGTGAAGGATGAAGACTCCCTTTAATCCTGTTTTAGGTCGTCTAATAACCTTTTTAATCCCATATAATAAGTTATACAGGCTGCGATCAGCAAAATTATGAGTCCGATCAGCTGAGCAGGGGAAGGTGGTGCATCAAAGATAAATAATAATGTTGATATGATTATAGTTGGAATTATAAAGAGCACCAGGGGAATAAAATATTTGAATTTTAATTTCATTTAGTAACCTCCTTGAACTAAAACCTATTAAATCTTAACAGCCAATTGTACGGAACCTTATGCCCACACTACTACAAAGAAATCAAGACAGAATC
>CAZVAH010000102.1:0-6474 GCA_964625035.1 uncultured Bacteriovoracaceae bacterium
CTTCCTTTGCAAGGTAGGTCTTTATCTGACCTATTGTATAGCGCTTGTAGTGCACCATAGAGGCAATCAGTGCTGCAGCTGCACCAGTTTTTAGAAACACGTCCTTGATGTGTTCAGGCTTGCCAGCACCGCCAGATGCGATTATAGGTATGGATGTTGCGTCTGCTATCATGGATGTAAGGGTAAGTTCATATCCCTGGTTTGTGCCATCTGCATCAATGGAGTTGAGACAGATCTCACCAGCTCCTAACCCCTGGGCCTTTTTTGCCCACTGAACAGTATCTATACCCATAGGTGTTCTGCCCCCATTTATCGCTACTTCATACCCTGAGGGAATCTTTCGGGTCTTTCTCACCTTTTTTGCATCCATTCCCAGTACAATACACTGACTTCCAAAAAATTTGGCACCATCGGCGATGAGCCCTGGATTTAAAACCGCTGCAGAATTGATACTTATCTTTTCCGCCCCTGCATGTAAGACATTGTACATATCATCTAATGACCTGATACCGCCTCCTACAGCAAAAGGAATGAATATATTTTTTGCGACCTTTTCTACTACATCTATAATAATATCCCTCTTATCAGATGATGCAGTAATATCGTAGAAGACAAGCTCATCTACACCTTGTTCGTAATACTGCTTGGCCATGGCCACAGGATCACCAATATCAATATTGTCACTAAATTTGATACCCTTTGTGGCCTTGTCTCCTTTGACATCCAGGCAGATGATGATCCTTTTACTTAGCATAGCCATTCCACCTGCTAAAATTTTTTAATATCTGAAGGCCATATCTTCCGCTCTTTTCCGGGTGGAATTGTGTGGCAACGATATTTCCTCTCCCAATGATTGAGGCAAATGTAAGCCCATAATTGGTTGTTGCTATTGTGTCCTCCTCTCTTTCAGGATCAGGATAAAAGGAATGTACAAAGTAAAACTGAGCCCTTGCATCTATACCCTCAAGAATGGGGTGAGATCGCACAATAGAGATATTATTCCAACCCATATGTGGTATCTTGATCCCGCTGTCTGGAAACCTCTTTGAAATGCCGGGTATTATTCTAAGGCATGATGTGCCATTCTCTTCACTTTTATCCAGGATGATCTGTGTACCAAGACATATCCCGAGAAAGGGTTTGCCTTCAGCTATTACATGATAGAGCACCTTATCGAGATCCTTCGATCTTATGACCTCCATGGCCTTACCTGCTGCACCTACTCCTGGGAATATTACTCCTTTAGATGACGTTATCTCTTCAGGGTTGTCGGTAATCCTGCAAGGGACACCCAAGTGTTTTAGTGCCCTTTCTACAGATGTAAGGTTGCCAGCCTTGTAGTCAATTATTGAGATCATATTCAATCACCGTCATTTTGTTTAATAGTGAAGAGGATAAGCCTAGTCAATCACTGTCTACAGTTTATATGGAAACAGTTGTCAGTTGTGAGTTGTCCGTGGTCAGTTGTCAGTTGTCAAATGGAGGGAATCATCCTATCTGGGGGTTTTACAAAGGACAAATAAACTTTTGACCACTGACATTATATATAGTTAAGACACCCAGTCTAGTTGCCTTCTAAAGATCTCATTATCTCTGATGTAATCACATCTACTGCCTCACCTAAGAGAAATTCTGTGGGAAGTGCTTCCAAATACTCATCTTCCCACGGAAGATTGTATTCGTTGACAAGATTTCTTATGTCATTAAATTTATCCCCTAGAATCCATTTTTTGTCTTCTACTGTAATATGTTCGTTAAAGCTCACATGGGCAAGTAATAAATTTCTTATAAAGGGACCTTCACCAAGAAGTGGTATGATAATAATAGGGGCCTTATCAGATCTTCCAAGCCCGGCATATATGCTACCTGTGCTTACAATAGTCTTCTTCGTTCCCTTAAGTGGCCCGGGCCTCACTACCCTTGATTTCATCTGGGAAGAGATGCCGCCCCTTTTCTCTATTGATATTGTCGATATATCCCTTGGTTTTCCCTCCTCATCTAGATTTTTAATATTATATAGGGTATACCCATTGACCTTAGATATAGCCTTTTGGATTCTGCCTGCAGTAATACCATTTTTGCTTGTCAGATTCTCCAGTGAGAAGTTGAGTTCCCTCAAGAGATCAAAGATGATACCCTTTAAGACCTCTCCTTTTCTACTTGTACCCACAGTAACAGTCTTTGCCTGATGTCTTATTGCATCAACTGGCCGTGAAAGATCGTCTATGGCCTTACCAAGGCAGGCATCCAGCATATCAAAGGGGGATGAGGATATCCGTTTCCCCTTAAAGTCTTCCCAGAAATCTTCCAGGGGTAACTTTCCAATAGTATATTTAAGGAGCAGCGTGATATCTGATGCCACATCTACACTCATGGATGAGAAGAAGCCTCTATTTCTCCGAGGATGAAATTGATTAGAGAACCCTTCTATTATCTTATGAAGGTTTACATCTGCTATCCTTTCATAGAGGGAATAATCCTTTTTATCATGTTCGATCATCTCTAAAGACAATCTATTTCTAAAGTCACGGATAAGATTTGCTTCTTCATTAATACTGCATGCAGCATAATAGCCCCAGATATGTCCTGCAAGTGTATTTAGGATTACTGATAAAGGGAAGCTTGACCTGGGTACAAATATCACTGAATCAGCAATATTATTAAATCTTGTCTCCCCTTCTTCAGTAATCACTACTACCGCCCCCTCATGGGCCTTAAATATGGCTACATCCTTTGCGATGTCTTCAATGACATGCTCTGGGTTGCCTGCTGCACATACAACAATTAAGGGCTCAGAAGAAAGGTCTATGTGTTTTTTGTCCTCTACGATGTCTGAAGATATGGTCTTGTAGCACAGCTCGCTTAGCTTTATCCTGATTTCATCTGCAGCAACCTTGTTTGGCCCACTGCCTACTACTGCCCAGTATCTCTTTTTTTTCACAACATCCCATGCTGATTCTTTTATTTTCTCTCTTACCTCTATCACCTTATTCATCGTATTAGGGGCCTGTTCTAGACAGGTAAGCTCTTTGGCAATAAGATCATCAGATATAGTTTTTAAGGTCTGTGCAAGATAAAGGGCCAAGATGTAGCCTGCAATGATCTGTGAATAGAATGCCTTTGTTGACGCAACAGACATCTCTATATATCTTCCATCACTTGTATAGAATACTCCATCTGTCTTGCTGGTAATATCAGATTGCCTTCTATTCACAATTGCAATCAGGTGGGCGCCCCTTTCTTTAGCCATGGCTACAGCCCTGTTGGTATCTGTTGTGGTGCCGGATTGCGTAACCGCAATTACAAGGGTATCATATAGATTATTAGCCAAGGAAAAGCCGCTTAAGTCAGATGCCTTTTTTGCACTAATCTTTATCTGAGATTTTGATAAATATCGCGCTAGAGCCTCAGCAATTGCAGCACCTGCCACAGCAGCTGTACCTTGCCCTATAACAAAGATATTCCTGATTCCACCCTGCAAAAGGGAAACCTTCAACCTTTCTGGGATTATGTCGCCACCCAGATTAAAGATTACTCTCACGCTGCCATCTTTATTATTGGAAATACGATATTTCCCCCTCAGGGTCTTTCTTACAGATGAAGGGGCATCAAATATCTCCTTTAAAAGATAGTGGGGAAAGTCTTTTCGATCGATATCGCGTGTTGTAATCTCTGCTATTTGAATATGGTCCTTAGTAATTCCCAAGGGATGTCCATCATAATAGAAGGCGTTTATGCCTTTTAGAAGATCTTTCTCATCTCTACTAAGGATAAAGATCTGTCCCTTTGTCCTTTGGTCCCCGGGGATCCTTTCATTTTCACCATCCATCTTAATAAAATAAGGGGTGAGCTCCACAAGGCCGTATATCTCTGATGAGTATATGTACTTATCATCAGATAGGCCGATGTATAGAGATTGGCCGCTTCCCTTAAGTGCAAGAAACACCTTTTTCGGCTCTAGATTGCTTTGCATGGCAATAGCATGAGACCCATCAAAGGTGGTTGCAGCCAAGCGAAAGGCCTCTTTTAGGTCATATCCTTCGTAAAGATACCTTTCTATCTGTAAAGGGATGATCTTTGTGTCTGTGGTTACACTGTTATCTATGATGTCTTCTCCTTTTGCCTCTATGGAGGCCCTGAGTGAGGTATAGTTATCTATATCTCCGTTTAGCGCAACATTGATAGACCAAGTTCCCCTGCCGTAATGGGGGTATTCCTTTACTGGTAAAGGAATACCTGATGCACTTACTATCTCTGTATTTAAGGTGAAATTATTTATGGGATGGCAGTTCTCCTCGTTAATAGACCCTACTGAAGCCCACCTGGTATGGCCCAGATACATCTCAGATTCTGTATCCACATTTATAAAGGCCTTAAGTATTCGATCCGATCTGATGGTATTTCTTAGAAAGTTGCCATTCTCACCTAACTTGCCTGTAATGGAGGCCTTCTTATAGGTAAATGTAAGAGACGGGCCACCATCTTTTTTGGTGTTATCAGATAGATGTATAGAGCCCCCTAAAAGGTCACCCGGATAAAGTCTTTTTAGAAAATTATCATATAGGCCACCCTTTTTGAGGGCATCCGATATCTTGTCTAAAGAGCTTTTGTTTTTGAGGGTAAATGTAATCTGGATACCTGCTGAATCTCTCCCTCTAACCTCCAGCCTGTCAAGGGAGTTTAGTAAGAGATTAATCTTCTTGTATTTTTTAAAGCCCTCCTTAGAGATCTTATCTTTTCCATCTGATCCTGATAGATATAGGATCTTATCTATATTAGAGAGTATATCTCTTTTTAGGGCCCAGGCGCAGTCCTTCATCAGCGTGAGAGAATTGTTGATATATTCCATCTCACTAGTGGAGAAACTACTTGCATTTTCTTCTATCAACCCTTCTTCCTTAAGGAGAAAGGCATCCATAGCATCTAAGAGGCTTTCTGCCTGTTCAGCCTTGTCTTGCTGGAAAAAGATATGCTCAAAATATAAGTCTTTCTTTAAATTGAGGATATCCCTCTCCATATCCTTTAAGTTCTCCTGGCCCCCAAGGTGTTCTTTTGAGGATAGAGATCGGTCCGGCAATCTTTTCATACTATGATCTTTTATCTTTTCAAAGAGACGAGAAAGCCTTTCTATAATGTCATCATCCTTTATTTTGCTCTCTTTTTTGATCGCAAGGATACCAGCTATGCCGCAGAAAAGGGTATCAGGGATTAATGGGAAGATCACAATGGAGTTTGGTGGCAGGTATTGTGGATTACGCCCTATAAATATCCTCCATTTTCTAAGAGACATTATCAAACTGAGCAAAAAAGGTTTAAGTTTTTTAGACATTAATAGAATAATCATAGATAAGTCCTTCCATATTTAGCAGATGTAATATCTATCACTTATCATTAAAGTCAAGAGAAACTCTATAGCTGGTGTCTGTAGATGGTAGAAAGGATAGAAAGGGAAATCCGATACTGAAGGTACTATAGTCCCAAGAGGATTCGGCAACAACCCTGTAAGCTCTTGACAAAAAGCATAATTAGGCTAAACATTTATTCCAACCGACTGCTGAAAGTGGCGGCTGAACCCAAGCGTTGCATAAAGAGGGTAGGGAGTTATGAGATGCCTAATGAAATAAAACCGGATATGTCATGCGTTCCATATTCAAGGAGATGTCTTTACTTAGTATTAACTATACCTTTTTTAATAATACTAATTCTGGTCTTCATATATCTATGGTCTTTTCATTTTGGTTTAGCAATAGTGTTCATCTCTTTTTACATTACGGCAAATCTCTTTCAAGCTTATTGCTGCGCATATCAAGCATGCCCCTACATTGGCAGATTTTGCCCGGCAGTTGCCGGGATTATACCTTCGAGTTTATTTGCCAGAATGTTTTATGGGAAAACAATTAAAAGAACAAAAGCAAGGTTTGATCTGTTTGCAATCATTGCCTTTTTTTCATTACTCGGGTTAGCTATCTTCCCGTTGTTCTGGATTGCCAAAATAAGCATCAAGGTGGCCACCTGTTATCTTATATTCAGCGCTTTCTATTATGTCATCTTCCTTTTAACAATCTGTCCGGTTTGTGCAATAAGAAACACTTGCCCTGGTGGCAAGTTACAGGATATGGTTTTGAAAAAATAATTCAGTTTTGTAAATCATAACAAGGGCATTCAAGGAGGAAAAGGTTTTATGAGCTGGTTGCCAATCTTTATAGCGTTGTTTTCGGGGTTTGTCCTGGGTCTGATCGTTGCCTTTGCCTTGAGGCTATTCCAGAGGGAGACAGCTAAAGAACTTGCTGGCGAACTATTTCGTGAGAGTGAAGCTAGGCGCCAGGCCAATATAGATGCTATCATGGAGAATGTGAAGACAAGTTTTGGGAGTCTGTCGCTTGAGGCATTATCAAAGTCCACAGAGGAGTTTTTGAAGCTGGCCAAGTCGCGTTTGGAATCCGAAAGAGAAGTGGGTATCAAGGAGTTAGATGC
>CAZVAH010000103.1:0-6405 GCA_964625035.1 uncultured Bacteriovoracaceae bacterium
CCCCTTAGGGATCCATGATGATGTATTCTCTACTGGCGAACTATCCAATATAGAGCAGTCTCTTATAGTAAAGACTCAAAAGGGCCTTACTGTAATCGCTGGTTGTTCTCACTCAGGGGTGACCAATATCCTTAAAGTAGCATCACAATTTGGAAGACCCTATGCGCTTATTGGAGGCCTCCATGGTTTTAGGGAGTTTGATGTACTTAAAGGCTTAACTCTGGTCTGCGCATGCCACTGCACTCAATATCAATCAGAGATACAATATCTATATCCTGATAAATATATCGGCGGTGGCGCAGGCAAGGTGATTACCATATAAAAAAGGGGACAGGCCACTTTTTTATCATTTCTCGCCTCACCCCTCGGCCTAGATCTTATTAAAAATCAATCAGTTGCATGTGCAGTTACTTAAGCCCGTATCTTAAGTAACCCTAAAAAGTCGCCTGTCCCCTTTTATTTGCTAGAAATCAGTTACAGGCTCTATCCCCACTACAGGGTAGATCTGTCCCTGTTTTGGGGGCATAGAGTTGTAGACCCAGTCAATATCCACCCCTCCAAGTGTTATCCCCCGATACCTCTCATAGCCAAAGAAGGTGCCCCTGATTAGGACATCTTCCATATCAAGGGTCATCCCGAATATTGCCACCTTGGTTCCCTTTGGGATCTTGGAAAGCTCTTTTTTATAAGCGCTTGGAGCAAACATGAGCCTGCGGCTGTCAGCTGCCTGACACTGGATAAGAGGTATTATAAAAGGAAACCCATCTTCGCCTATGTAGGAGAGAAACTTTACTGCATCTAGTCTGTTAAAAAGCCCTTCAGCCCAGGGTTTGAGGATAGGGGATGCAATGCCAGTCTTTGCCCCGGCCTTTGCCATCTTTGTCATTATAGAGCCTAAGACTATACCGGGAAGTGGCAACTTTTCTCTTCCATATGTCTCTATGAGGTCCATATAATGTATGGTATGGATCCCCATATAAGAATTATACCTGAACATAGGCTTTTTATTAAACATCACGTAGTCTTCGCCTTCTTTTTTCTCATGGGTCCAGCGGGCCTTGCCACGCCACAGATCCTTCTTCAGGGACATGATCAAAAAGCCTGTATTAGGGTTTTTCTTTACGTTCTTTTTGCTTATACCTTCCGAAAATTGTCCCCAAATAAGGTGTGTTGGGTTTTTTGCCTGTAGGGCCGTAATCAAGGTGATATGGGGAAGCCCCTCCGGGTTTATAGTTGAGATAAGACCTACCTTTGCCTCTGGTTCAAACTCCTTCATATCTTCTACTTCGAATGCCTTTAATATCTTTTTCATATCTCCTCCAATCTTCTGCCCACTTAGGCAATATTGCAGCCCTTTACCAAGTGTAGTTTATGCCCACCATCATCAGGAGTGGTGCTATCTTCCTCCTCAACCCTTGTAGCACCTGTCCAATGCACAATCTTTGGGTCTACCCCTGAGTCCTTGGCTACCTCTGTCAAGTGTTCCATAAATTCCTTTATCAGGAGCTCATAATCCTTAAAAGACCAATCTATACCAAGCCTTAGATACTTATCTCTACATAGGTTATTAAAGGAACAAAGCTCCCAGCGGGAGACAGTATGATTTAAGTTCTTTGCAATAAAACCCCCTATCCCCCTTATATTCTTAAGTGTTGCAGTGGCATCAGGGATGATAGGTGTCCGAATCCAGAGGGTATACGGTCTTTTATGAGTCTTTATATACTCTCTGATATATATAACATTCTCTAAGATCTTTTCATTGGAATACCTTGTAAATTTCTTATGTCTTCCTGAGTCGATCTCCTTCAGGTCATAGAGCACCATATCTGTATATGGCAAAAGCATATCAAGGACCTTAGTTGTACACATCCCGCATGTATCCAGGGTCGTATGCAAACCCCTTTTATTGCACCCTTCTAAAAAGGCTGCAACAAATGAGGCCTGCATGGTTGGCTCCCCTCCAGAGACCGTAATCCCACCTCCTGAATTTTTAAAGTATGCACGATCCTTTTCCGCCTCATCAAGGAGATCATCAAGATTCCATTTTTTACCCAGCATCTCCATCGCTGTTGAAGGGCATTCTTCGCTACAGGTGCCGCATCCATTACATAGATCTCTATTGATCTTAATGCCCTCTTGAGAGGATGTGAGGGCATTATCAGGGCAGACATCTACACATGTCTTACACCCAATACACTTGGTCTCTACCCATTGAACTTGAGGTTTTATAGAAATACTCTCTGGATTATGACACCAGGTACAGTTAAGAGGGCAGCCCTTAAAAAAGACAGTAGTACGTATACCTGGGCCGTCTTCTGTTGACATCCGCTGTATGTTAAGGACCGTAGCGGCAAGTATTTCTTCGTTTTTATTAATGGCTTGTCTCACTCATTACTTCCTTTTAATACCTGTTGTGACTTTCTCTGGCAATAATCTCATCCTGCAGCTCACGGCCTATGCTCGCAAAGTATGCATTGTATCCTGTTACTCTAACCAGAAGATTTCGATAATTTTGTGGATGCTCCTGGGCATCTCTTAGCATGTCTGCATCGAGCATGTTTATCTGGATGGACGAGCCACCATTTTCATCATATCCCCTCAAGAATGCCTTGAATTTTTCTTTATGCTCAGGATCCCTCAAGAGAGAGGGGTTAAAAGTGATGGTATGGCTGGCACCATTTGGAAGATTACTTAGGTATTCCCCCCAGTCTCCCCTGCCATCTTGAGCCTTGCCCCCCATGACTTTACCCACAGAATTGGCATTGGCTGTAGGGCCACCAGTATCTGCACCATTTGACGGACATATGGCATTGGAAAGGAACTGGCCCTTTGGCCTGCCATCTGCACTTGCTGCCATTATATACCCGTCGCTCACCCAGTAATTCCAGCTGAGCATGCCTGGCCTGAACTGGCGGTTTGTGGATTCTGCCTTATATTCCCAGGTCTGATCTGCCCATAGATCCATGACCTTCCCTGCCATCTCATCTGCCTTACTATCATCTCTTCCATATTTGGGCGCCCTGTTTTTTGCCTTTGCCTTAAGGACATCATGACCTGTCCAGTTATCTTTTAATGCCTGGATAAGCTCCTCCATGGTGCATTCCTTTTTGTCATAGACCAAATATTTTATGGCAAGCAAAGAATCCACTGTAGTGGCAAAGGTTACACCCTCAACCGTCGTAAAAAAGAGCTCTGGCCCGCCCTTGGTGATATCCAGACCTTTTTCAGCACACCCCTTTACAAGGCAGGACAGATATGGTGTTGGGCAAAACTTGGCCCTTATGGCCTCGGATGTATCAAAGACTTCAACACATTTGCGTACTATGTAACGAGTCTGCTCTTCATATGCCCTCCAGAACTCATCCCACGACCTAAATTTGGTTGCATCTCCTGTGGAAGGGCCATCCTGCCCTATCTTTTCCTTCTTTCCAGTAATTGGATCCACAAATTCTATTAGGTCTTTACCTCCTGTAATGGCTAATTCCACTGCCTTTAGGAGATTAAGGTTGTTATCCACTGTGCCTGAGCGATCGTTTCCTACCATAGTGTTTTCAAGGCAGCCTACTGCTGCATAGTCATATACATTTTCCTCATTTATTAGATGTTCGCAATGGGCCCTTTTTGCCTCTCGCATCATGCCTGCCATAGAGCGCTCATCAAAGTTTAAGAGAAAAGGTGCGCCCTGACTCGATGAGATCATATCTATTATCTTATCAAGCAGTTCATCTGGCGTGTTTCTGTGCAGACGTACATTTGGTTTTGGCTCTAAGATGGGTGTCATCTCGTCAATAACCTCTAAGATCGCGTATGTAAGGTCATTAGTCATATCCTTGCCATCTTTGCCCATGCCTGAAATGTTGAGAAGTTGGCCATACCCAGCGGTAATTCCTTGATTTCCACCGACCTTTATCATGGCATCATATGCGGTATTGGCATGCACCCAGAAACACTTTAAGATCTCCTTACCAAACTCTCGATCCATGCCCTGAGCAATAGAATACTCCCAATAGGGAAACAAATACTGATCTACCCTGCCAAATGAAACACCCGGGCCAGGATAGCCTTCATCACTCATAATAAGCATATGATCCAGCCAAAGGGCCTGAACAGCCTCCCAGAAGGTCTGAGGAGGCTCCCAGGGAACCCTGTCCAAAATTTTTGCCATTTGTATAAGCTCTTTCTTCCTTTGCTGATCCTCTTCTTTTTTAGATAGATCCCTACAAAGATCAGCATACTTTTTAGCCAGATCCCTTGGCATGGCAGCAGCAATCATCATGGCCCTTAATTGTGCGCCCTTGGGGCCTTCTTTCTCCCCTTTGGAAAGGGCATTATATCTGGCTTCCAAATCAGCATATATCCCCTTAAACCCTATCTTGAGCGCCCTCTCATACCCTGGAATAACATGGCCTGAAGTGGGACCTGCATTACCGTAACCATGGTCATGAAACCATTTTACCTTAGTCCTGGCGCCATTCTTACCATAGATAAGACCATCCCTGGCTTTGGCCTCTTCCTTTGTCCAGCATTTAGATGCCTGTATATTAAAACGGGCACCTGCTATCAAATCCCCTGGGAAAATTTCCTGTGGCAGATAGTTTACCATAACCTCCTTTACAAACCATGCCCTCCTCTCAGGCAGATTCCATTTCCAAAAATCCTCATGAAGTTTAACTAGGTGGGCTGCCTGATGCATTGAAGACCTGAATGTCTGTAAAAATGCGTACGTTTCTGGCACAATATGAAATGCGATCTCATCAAATTGCACATCCCATGGAGTCCCTGTAGTCCATGGGGAGAATTCATTGTTCCATTTGCGCTCAACCCCCTTAAAATAATAATCTCTTAGCCACCTAATCCTGGTGGAAAGACCCTTTGGTTCCTTGATTTTATACTTGGGAGTAATGGCAGTTTCTATACTCATACTCTGCCTCCTTTAAAATTTTTTATCTTCTAATTCTCTTGCCTTTTTCTCTTTACAGCCTGTTTCCTGAAGAGGCTTTCCTGAGTAGTGGGAACATCAGTAGCCAATACATACCTTACCCGAGTTGTGAATAATGTGTCAAGAAAGAGTTGCCAAGTAAAGCCCTGATAATTACTCGCCAGTATCCGTTTGAACTTCACTCCTTATCCTACTCATCCATGCCTTCATAACGGCATGTATCAATGTGGCAAGGGGAATGGCAAAAACCAATCCCCAGAAACCCCACATACCTCCAAATACCAGTATTGCGACAATTATCGCCACCGGGTGCAGATTAACAACACCTGCAAGCAGTAGAGGGGCGAGCAAATTACCATCCAGCTGTTGTAAGATTATGTACGCAATCATCGTATACACAACATGCATATCTACTCCCCATTGAAAAAAAGCAATCAGTGTTACCGGGAAAAACATAAAGATGGCGCCGATATAGGGTATCAGAACAGATAACCCCACAAAGACAGAAAGTAGCAATGCAAAATCCAGCCTTAGCAGGATAAACAGGGCATAGCTGGCTCCCCAGACAATAAGGATTTCATAGCTTTTACCGCGAATATAGTTTATGATTTGCTTATTTACCTCGGCCCAGACCTCAGTAGCCATGACACGGTTTTTAGGAAGAAAAGTTGATGCCCACTCAAGAATCAACTCTTTATCTTTGAGGAAAAAATACACCATGAGAGGCACCAGTATTAAATAGACCACGAGAGTGATGATCCCACGCAGGGAAGCCAGGGAAAATGAAAGCAGATGCTGGCCGAATTTAGTAAATTCCATGCTGAAAAAATTGAGAACCTGATTAATCTGGGCCTCGGAGACGAGATCAGGATATTTTTCAGGCAGAAGTATCATCCCCTTTTGCCATGTGGTTACCATGGAAGGAACTTCCTGCAACAACTGCCCTACCTGTCTTGATAAAAGGGGTACGAACCCAACTATTAACAGAATAATCAAGACGATAAATAAAAGGGACACCACCAGTGCGGCTACCCTGCGGGGCATACGAAGACCTTCAAGTCTTGAGACAATACCTTCAAGAAGATAGGCAACGATAATTGCTGCAAAGAATGGGACCAGCATATACCCAAACCAGAAGATTATGACAGCCCCGAGAACAAGCAGGAATATCAGGCTTAATACTTGCGGGTCTGAAAAATACCGGTCTATCCATTTACGAAAATATTGTCTCATGATTTTTGGCTGTCTACTTCAGATTTATTAATATCATTTTGTCTTATGAATTGCACTTACTTGCCCTCAAACCAGAAACCCCATCTCTACCAACCACAGTGGGCAATCTAAACTATACCCCTTTAGATGTTTCCCAAAATTTATTACTAAACTAAATAAAAACATTTTAAGCATATTCAACATGATATTGATAGTAAATAATCTCAAAGTCAGGCCTAAATGAGGGTTATTGC
>CAZVAH010000104.1:0-6402 GCA_964625035.1 uncultured Bacteriovoracaceae bacterium
GAGACATTGTTCTCTTGGAAGCTGGAGACCGCATCCCCGCTGACGCTCGACTCCTCGAAGTTGTGGATCTGAAAACCGACGAAGCAATCTGATAGTATCATATAGTTATGCAATATGGGATTGCTTTCCGCTCCACCTTTAACGAACAGAACTCAGAAGGGAAGATACATACGATAGTCTAATCGGAAGCATTCTGGCTCCTGGATTCCGGATTCTTTTTCATCCTTGATTTATTTCAATTCAACCCTTACAAGTGTTGGCCGAGTGTCCATACGAGATACACAGTATGTAATAAAGAATATCTTTCCTTTTACCCTGCTGGATTCTGGATGGACATACATTGTTGAGATAAACTCACTAGCTTTTTTTGTGATGTGTTTAAATATCACCTCAGGCTCCCCAAAAGGCCCCCATGGTGACATGGCCGTGCGAATCTTGATCTGATTCGAAAAGTCATCTGTGTACACACACAAAAAGGTCTTGAGATGCTGGTTATAAAATATTTGAAAATTGCCAACATAAGGGATGATATCGATAGCATTCGCTGGATCCTTACTCCAAACCCCTTTAAAATCAGCGAGGTATTCATATGACTCGCGAGAAGTAAAGTGCCCTTTTTCTACCCGCATTAGACGCAAGGGATGTACTAAAGGGTCATCTGGATTACCTTTCGCCCTTTCTTCGGCTCTTTTGCTCCTGTTATAACGCCCATAGACATAGGCAAAGCCATCCCCTATGTCTAAAACCTGAATTCCATAACCTCCCTCTTTCTCTCTCCAGAAGATATACGAACCTTTGTGCCTTAGGCGATAAAATTTAAGTGTAGAAAGATCTTTTGGTTGAGCATCTGCTGGCAGCTTTGCCTCAGCCATACCAGCTCCAATGACCTCAAATCCAAAAAGGGTATTAGGATCAATTATCTTGACTATCTGGTAGAACATCTGAATCTTGCCATTTATGTATATCCCATGCGCAGGCCACAGGCAGTACCCCTTGCCATTTTTTGTGGAATCAGGTTCAATAGGCTGGCGCACCTTGCCATGTATATTGGTAAGATAAACAAATTCTCCAATAGAATTCCTGGCATCGAGGTCAGCAGTTACTGCCATAGTGTTATTGAGGAGGCCTGAGTAATGTATCTTCCCACCTGAATCAATTGTTCCCAACAATGAATCGCCATACGTCCATAATGATGCATTGGGGATTTCAATGGATTGAGCTCCATCCTGGGAGATGATACCTACTATCTTACGTTCCTTTTCACCAACAATACCCAAAGACGATACATTGAGTACAAGCCCTTTTGATGAATATGCCTTTGCTCCCAGTAGTAGAGTAAAAAGAAGTGTAATAGATACTATAGATAATCGTCTAATAGAGCACACCTATTAATCTCCGTTTGATTACGTATTCTTCCGCATGCCTAATTTACTTATATGCAACTCTACTCATGTAAACGTATTAGTCAATAGTGGCTATAGCAACCCATCGGCCTTTGGATTGCGAAGTAATCTTTTTGGCTGGATAAGATTTAGATATTAACCAGAGAGCCACCCTCTGAGAAATTTATCATCTGTTATGGTAATTATCTCAAGGCCTACCCCATCCCCTGGTATGCTTCTTACCACCTTGGCCTTTATATTGAGCTCTTTACCAATGTCGCGGGCGTCAAGGTTTAATATTACAAACTCACCTGGTTTGGGAGAAGATATCCCTTCAATAAAAAGACCCTTCCTGCTTATATCCCTCAGTCTGGCCCTTGCAAGAGCCTCCTCCCCTCCCTTATAAAGAACAGGGATACTAATCTTCTTCCTAGGATATTTTCTCTTTTCTTCCATAATCTCACTCCCTCTTATTCGGGGATCTGAATATAGACAATAGATAAAGGTGCATATTCACCTTTTCGTCGGTGGTAATATTTTTCTTTAATAAATCTTGTAATCCTTGTCTATCTAATATCTAATTAAATCTTTTATATATTAAAGCTCCTTAACAATACGATTCTCTTTTCCCAAAAGGTTGCCTATCTCAATACATGTTCCCACACTGTTACTCTTACAAAAAAAAGCAACCCCCAACTCAGCCGATTTTCGCCATGTAATGCCAAACGAATTTTTCTGTAATAGCACAAGAAAATCGCTAAGGCCTTAATAAACTTAAGTTTTTCAGAGTGAGCCTAAAAATACTGATTTGTATTGTAATAATCTCATATTACAAGGTTTTTCTACACTTTGTAGAAAACTCTAACCTTGCTAAATTTAACTTTTCCTTCAAAAACCGCCTTCCTCTGATAAAGATCTTGCTGTTTCCTCGCTTGCTTATCTAAGTCCTGAAAGAAATTTTTTTATCAGAGCACCTTGTCTTGTTCATAAAGTTGGTCCATTTTATGGTAGATCTCGTGAGTACAAATACTTGCGCTTGCTTATCTTTTGTCTCACTCTTGATCACGCAAGAGAAGAATTTAAAAAGCCACTAGCAAAGTTTGGGGCCCTGGTAAGAAAAAGTCTTTCTGCTATTAATCAATATTTTTGTATGTAATATATTCTTGTTCAGGATATATGTACAGTCCATATACATCCTTCATGCTAAAGGTTATAGGGATTTACCCGATAAGGATGGATGGAGACAGATTATGTCAATACTTTCTGCCTTAAATGCCAATGGCATATTGCTAGCCAATGCATCATCAAACATAGCCAATCTAAACACCAAGGACTATAAATCTTTGCGTACAACCCTGGTTGAAGGCGAGGGTGGAGAAGTGACCACTGTAACCCAAAGGAGTGATACACCTGGAGCTCCAACCGATGATGGTCATGAAGAATCCAATGTGGATATTCCAAGAGAGTTTTGCGATATGATAAGGGCCAGGCAAGGTTATGATTCTGCTCTAATGGCCATTAGTGCCAGAGAAGATATGCTCTTTAGTCTTATGGATATGCTAAAAAATAGATAGTTATATTCAGGACCCCTTGACTTTCCATCCATAATAAGGCCTGTACAAATACAAATAAGGGCATCAACGCCATCTAAATAGTTGCAAGACAGAGGTGATTTTGTTATTAAACCACATATGCCGGAGTGGTGGAATTGGTAGACGCGTCGGACTCAAAATCCGATGGAACTTGCTTCCGTGCGGGTTCGATTCCCGCCTCCGGCACCAGTAAGATCGCAAATTGTTTCGCCCCTTCATGATACCATCTTTCATGTGCAGGGATTTCCTCACATACACTCAGGTGGCAGCCATCTATCTGAAGCCCTCATTAAAATAACACCTTGTATCGAGATTTTTATCTTGACCTGTAAGTAAAAGTAGCTGCTTTGATTTGACAACCCCTTAAAAAGTAGGTTAAATCTTTTATAATAAGGAGTTGACTATGCCTATTATAGGTGGACGTGCCCACACCATAAAACAGATCCATGAAATCGGGAATCTTGGCTACCCATTTGCCGAACTATCTCTTTATGACCCGGAAGAGGTAAAAGGCCAGCTTGAGGATATATTGAGATTAAAGAAGACTTATAACATGGAGTTTATGGCCCATTATCCAAATGAGGGCAACCCCTTTGATGCAAAGGTCCTAAAGAAAAGATTCATACCAAAGATGAAAAGTCTTTTTGACCTTTCTGAAAGGCTTGGGATCACAAAAGGCACTTTTCACTTCTGGATAGATAAACGATGGGCCAAAGATGAATTGATTTCAGCCAAGATTGAGCTGATTTCAGAGATGGTAGATCATGCCATGGCAAGGGGCATTATTCTTTGTATAGAGAATTTAAGTGAGCGCTATGACAGCTTTGCCAGGGCATTTGAAGCTGTTCCCGGGTTAAGGATGACCCTGGATATAGGGCACGGGCAACTACTTTCACGCAAGAATACATCAGTTGGGTTTATAAACAATACCTTCAAAAGGATTGCCCATGTTCATGTGCACGATAACCATGGTGGGACAAGCGTGAAGGATGATCTGCACCTTCCGCTGGGTGAAGGGGTGGTTAATTATCCAGATATCTTTTGCCTTCTTAAACAAAGGGGATATAACTCGACAATCACAATGGAGGTAAGGACTATCGATATGCCAAGAACAAAGGCAGAGATTGAGCGGTATATATGAGAAAATTAAATTATCCCTGAAAGGAGATATAATGGGAACAATTAAGATCATGCCATGTCTTGATATGAAAGATGGCCGGGTAGTCAAGGGTATTCATTTTGTGGATTTGAAAGATGCCGGAGACCCTGTGCAAAACGCCAAGTTTTATCAGGCAGATGGAGCTGATGAGCTGGCTATGCTGGATATAGCAGCTACTATCGAAAACCGAAAAACCAGGCTCTCCTGGATTGAAAAGGTGTCGTCAGCCATAGATATCCCTCTAACAGTAGGTGGAGGGATTTCCAGTTTGAAGGACATCGAATTGGTCTTAAGGGCTGGTGGTGATAAGATCTCTATGAATACTGCGGCTGTAAATGATCCAAATCTGATCACTAAGGCAGCAAAAGAGTTTGGGTCAGAGAAGATTACTGTAGCTATAGATGCCAGAAGGAATAAGGAACTGCCCTCCAGCTTTGAACTTGTAGTATCAGGTGGCACCAAACCAGTAGGAAAAGACGCTGCTTTCTGGGCTAAAAAGTGTGAGGGTCTCGGTGCCGGTATAATCCTACCCACAAGCATGGATGGTGATGGCTCTAAGGCTGGTTATGATTTGGAATTTATAAAGGCCATTTCAGATATTGTTGACATACCGGTGGTGGCTTCAGGGGGGGCAGGAAAACTGGAACACTTTTATGAAGCAGTTGTTAGAGGTGGGGCTCAGATTTTATTGGCTGCTTCAGTCTTTCACTATCGCATCTTAAGTATCAGGCAGGTCAAGGAGTACCTACAAAAAAAGGGGCTGGCTGTTAATATATAAAATGCTCCAGAGGTAAAATTTATTATGGTAACAAAGATAGCAGGGATAACTGCAATAATTTGTGGAATAACATTATTGATAATGCTACCAACCAGTATAAGGGGTGAATCCATGAAAGATTATAACTCTACGGATATTATAAAACTACCCGGGCCTGTGCATAAAGGTAAGATATCGATTGAAGAGGCCCTGCTTAAGAGAAGATCCGTGAGAGATTATATCCCGCCAAGGGCGGAGGGGAGATTGACCCTTGCTGATGTATCCCAGCTTCTCTGGGCTGCCCAGGGAATTACAGACCCTAGAGGTTTCAGGACAGCGCCTTCTGCAGGGGCACTCTATCCCCTTGAGGCCTATGTTGTTGTAGGCGAAGTAGAGGGCCTTCCTGATGGAATTTATAAATATAAGCCCCATGGGCATAAACTACTAAGAATTGTAGACGGGGATAGGCGTGCTAAACTATATAGGGCTGCCCTCTCTCAGTCTTGTATCAAGGGTTGTGCTGTAATTATTGTATTTTCTGCCATCTATGAACGAACAACCAAAAAGTATGGCCAAAGAGGCATAAGATATACACATATGGAGGCAGGTCATGCAGCTCAGAACGTTTATCTGCAGGCGGTCTCCCTAAATATAGGGACAGTGACCATCGGCGCCTTTTATGACAATGAAGTGAAACGGGTGTTAAATATGGGAGATAAAGAGCAACCCCTGTACCTAATGCCTGTGGGAAGGGGGCCCATCGATAATTGTCAGTAGTTTGCTGCAAAGATCTTCAGCTTGTCCTGGCCATTAACCAAATCTCTTATTGTATCTCTTTATCTGACTGATCACTAATCTGCCTATGGCAGGCATTTGCTTACCTGAGATCATCAATAAATAACAGCAGCTAGATAACCCACCACAGAAGATCTGTCTCCTGTTACATCCCCGGAGTTTGCATATTTTAACACCAGAGTATTGGTTTTAGCCCTCGCCTTTGCATAAAGCATAGCAGCCATAATAGGCCCGCCCCCACAGGCATCACAAGCCCCTTCCTCAAGGTTCAAATTCAAGCCTTCTATATCAAATGCATCTATCCTTTTTGCCACTATATTGTCCATTGCTACTGCCCTTTCATAGACATGGAAGTGTGACAGATCAGAACTCGCTACTACAAGCACATCATCCCTTTTGCCAATGCATTTATCTAGAGACCTAGCAAGATCTTTGCATAACCTAAAATCCTGCTCCCCCATCATAATAGGACAAAGCCTAAATGATTCCAGGACTACCTGTAAAAACGGCAGCTGAATCTCTAAGGCATGCTCTGCAAGATGAACCTTTTTCTCTTCCTTTATAGATGCAACGCTCCCCACAAGGGCTTCGCACAGCTCTTCATCTATTGGTACTTGCCCTAAAGGGGTTTCATACGCACCTTCTCCCCATATGGCAATAGAAGGGAAATATGCCCGATGGGAAGGGCTAATCACCACAACTGTGGAATACTCATAC
>CAZVAH010000105.1:0-1756 GCA_964625035.1 uncultured Bacteriovoracaceae bacterium
GTTAAAAGACACCTTCCACCAGTGGCCGAAAGGGCAATGGTCCCTTATAGAAGCCCTTTGATCATATCTATAGCTGTTTCTTCTCTTACCAAACTTAAGTTTATGGTCATATGATACAGGGTTGGGTCATTCCAGTAAAGGCCAAATAATCTTTCAATATATCTTCTCGATTCTCCTTCTTTTCTCTTTATTATGTTACCAGCCTCTTCGATGGTACAGTCTTTCTTCTTTGCCAGGCGTTCTTTCTTGTATTCCATTGGTGCTATTAGTCTTACATGTACCACATCGGGCCTGCCTTTAAGCACGCACTGTCCGCCTCTACCCACAATAATTACATTCCCTTTATCTGCCAGATCACCCATCAGCCCTTTGAGACCCGCAAGGTAACTGGTATCGTCCACATAGCCTTTATCTTCTGCAAGTATCTTTCTTACCAAAGACTCTGTCATATATTTAGATACAAACCTGAACATGGATATGGATGTCCCGTCCTCAAAAGAGCTGATCTCACCTTTAGATGTACGCATCTTCTTTGCCAGTTGGACCACTATGCCTTTATCAAGATATTCATAGCCCAGATCTTTGGCCAGGGTATTGGCCAACTCTATTGAACCGCAACCATAATCTTTGGATATTGTTATAGCCTTTCCCATGCCTATTTTCTTTCTAACTGTATCTTTGCCTTTTTAGCTGCCTTGCTATCTGGAAATTCGTTTGTAACACGTCTCAAGAGGAGTTCTCCTGCTTGCCTGTCTTTTAATTTGATAAAGGACAATCCCTGTTTTAGAAGGCAATCAGGCACCTTTTCACTATCCTTAAATCTCTTTATTACGATGTCGTATCTCAATATTGCATCCTCAAACTTGCCTTGAGCATAAAGGGCCTCTCCTTTCCAGAAGTGTACGTTATCGATAAGGGATTTTTTGGGATCCTTTTTAAGGTACGAATCGAACAGTTTTATGGCATCATCATACTTGGCCTCCCTGAACCTTTCCAGGCCTGATTCATATAAGGACTTGCCACCCTCTATCATACCAAGATGTCTTTTTATGGCATTTATGTCATTCAAAATGGCCTTGAGTTTCTCATCCTCTCCAAGGCTGTCAGCCTTACCATAGGGCGAGCCCATCTCCTCAAATTTTCCCTGAATAGCAAGAATTTGGGTGTAAAGGTCTGTATATTGAGCCTGCAGGTCTGCCTGCTGTTTTAGGGACCGATCCATTTCCTTATCTTTCTGTGAAAGTGCCTCTGATATTTTATGGGTACCTTGTTCTACCTTTGTAAGGCGTGTCTCAAGGGCATTAACTTCCCATTTTAATGTATTAAGATCCTGCTGAGATGCACAACCTGTCAGGAGTATGGCTATTATAATAAAGAAGGAATATAGTCCTTTGGGCATAGATACTATTTTTCTGTTATATCAAAATGTGCCCTTCTGTTGAGACTCCATGCCTCCTCACGCTGACGTGGATCAATGGGCCTTTCTTCACCATAACTTATAGTGGAAGTTCTGATAGGATTTATTCCAAGAAATATTAGATAATCCTGGGCAGATTTTGCCCTGCGCTGGCCAAGGGCAAGATTGTACTCCTTGGTCCCCCTTTCGTCACAATGGCCTTCTATCCTTGCTTTGAGCTCGGGATGGGACTTCAAAAATCTTGCCTTGTCAGCGAGGACCCTTTTTGCCTCTGGCTTAAGGTTGAATTTATCATAGTCAAAGTGGATATTCTCTGCTTCAAATGTGAGGATTTTTTCT
>CAZVAH010000105.1:1766-6394 GCA_964625035.1 uncultured Bacteriovoracaceae bacterium
TTTTTTCTTCTATAGTAAGTGCCTTTGCCTCGGGAACTTCTACTACTTTCTCTTCTACAGCAGGCGCCGCTATCCCTTTTTCCGGTGGAGTGATAACCTCTTCTTCAGCAGGCGGTGTCACCTCTTCAACCTGCTCTACTCCTTTCTTTGCGCATGCGCTAAATAAGAATATCAAACCAATGATTAGCCCCAAGCCTAAAATGTCCTTAGATAATCTCTTCATATCTTCCTCCTTATTATGTTATGTAAATATGTAAATACTGCCTAACATATAATAATACTTTGATAGCATATATCAAGTATATAATTAAACAACATCTTGAATTCCTAGAGTCTATATGAAAATGGTAAGCCTATCTCTTTTTTATCACTGACCAGCATGGTTCTGAAAAGGCGCCTTTGTCAATTGTAATTTTTACAGGCGGGTTTCCCGCAAGGTCTGTAATATAGAGGTGTCCATCTGCACAGCCGAATACCAGAAGCCTTCCGTCAGGAGAGAAGAAGGGAGATTCATCACCTTTGTTTGTACCTTGAAGTACCCTCATGTCTGTGCCATCTGGCCGTACTATGGCTATATGAAAAACACCATTCTTTGCATGTGTAAAGGCAATCCAGTCCCCTCTGGGAGAAAATACAGGTTCAGTGTTATAATTACCCTCAAAGGTAAGGCGGTTTACCTTTCTTGACTTAAGATCCTTTATGTAAATCTGAGGGCTACCGCCACGGTTAGAACAAAAAACCATTTTATTCCCCTCTGGTGAAAAACTAGGGGATGTATCTGTTGCCCAATTATTGGTAAGGCGAGTTGTATCTTTGTTTTTTAGGTCAATCATGTAAATTTCAGGATTACCATCTTTAGATAGGGTGCATGCTATATGTTTACCATCAGGGTGAAATGTAGGGCTGCTATTTATCCCGGTGTATGTAGAGATTGGGGTTACCTTTATAGCTTCAAGATCAAGGACATAAAGGTCCGGGTTGTCTTTTTTATACGATACGAAGGCAATGTGTTTACCATCAGGAGACCATGCAGGATTCAATACCAGATCTCCGAGCCCCTTTATTACACGAGGCCCTGTGCCGTCTGGGGATGTAATGTATAGATATTTTTTGCCCCCCCGTTTAACTATTGAGGCAATCTTTGTAGAGAATAAAGCCTGAAGGTCAAAAGATTCAGCCAAAAGGTCATCAATAAGTTTATGTACAGCCATGTACATGGTATTACCTGAAGTTATATATGTCTTATGGACGAGCACCTTTGCTGTAGGCAGCTCTATTATCTGGGTGCTAAGTCTTACGTCATCTTCTTGCCTTTCCACAGAACCTGTAATGACAAAATCTGCACCAATCAAACCCCAGTCCTTTAGTGTGCCGGGTTTTATTTCAGCCATAGGCCCGGTGTGAATGTATGTGTGGGGATCTATAAGCTCAAAGACCCCAGAGATCCTTATGTCCTTTTCAATCATAGACCATGTATTAGAAGCCAGGTTCGATGGACCAGTAAAGTAGGGCATTGCTATTTTTAGCTTTGAAAAACCTGGCGCACTTATATCTATATGTATCCTCGCAGACCACAGGGGTATGGCTAGTATTATAACTATTGCAGCAGAAATAATTGTTATCCTTTTCATTTAATTAGTTCCTCCGAGCTAAAGGTGATCACTATCTCTAAGGTATTGGCCCCTGCAATAAGTATCAAAGGTGGGACAGGAAGCTTCTTCACATTATCTAAGGCCCTGAGTATGGAGCGGTCAAAGGGCTTGTTTCCAGAAGAGACAATCAGCTTTTTGTCCACCACATTTCCATTCCTTACTATCTTTACCATATACGTGGCCTTTAGTGAGTTTTTTAAAACAGCAATCTCTGGGGGTACCCTCCAGTGACCTTTGATAATCTCTTTTATTTTGGCTTTATAAAAGGCCACATTGTTACTACCTGAGACCCTGGTGCTCCCATCCCTGGCAGGATGCCTGATAATGTCTGGGGACTCACCGTGTTCAGTGCCAGGCTCGGTCTTTGCAGGTGGTTCTATCTCCTTAGGGGACAGGTCCGGTGTCTTTTCTTTTAGTGCAAGTTCTTTTCCTACTCCTTTTAGCCCTGTTACCCTTTTAGGCCTGGTACGATAAACCCTTTTGGGGCTTGCTCTTGGTTTCCCCGCTTTTGGCATATCCTTCTCTGATACAATAGAGACCTCGTAGACACCCTCTGCCAAGGGCAGGGTTTTGCCAGAGATCGTTATATCCACCAAGGCAAGAAAAAGTATAAGGTGTAAGACCAAGGATATCACTACAAATTTAGAAAATCGGGTCATCTCTTTTGTTTTGGGGGTGGGGGTTTGGTGACCAAACCCAATTTGTTAAGCCCTGCATTTTTTATTGCGCCTATTATCTTTGCTACATAACCATACTCTACTTTCTTGTCTACTTGTAGATAGACATAGTCGATCTTTCTCTGCTGCCTTATTTGGCCAAGGATTAAAGAAAACCTTGATTCATCTATTGGGGTCCCATTTATCTCAATAGCCCCTTTTTTATTGATCGATATGATTATGTCCTCTGACTGGGAGGGCAATGCCTTAGCCTCCACCTCTGGCAGATCAACCCTTAGGCCCTCTTTCATCATAGGCGCTGCAACCATGAATATGATCAGTAGCACCAGGATTACATCTACTAATGGGGTTACATTTATCCCTGAGACAAGGCGGGATCTCCTACTCGCTGGCATGGAGTACCTCTCTCCTTAGCCAGTTCATAAAGTTTATCTGAAATGCCTCCATCTGGGTGGCTATATGTTCCATAGCCCCATTGAAATAGTTATAAAACAATACAGCCGGAATAGCTACAAATAGGCCTGCAGCAGTAGCTATCAACGCCTCAGATATACCTGGCGCTACAGTGGCCAGATTCGCAGAACCCATGATACCGATCTCTCTAAAAGAATCCATGATTCCCCAGACTGTGCCAAACAATCCAATAAAAGGGCTTGCATTGCTTATACTGGCTAGAAAACCCAATCCAGCAGAAAGTTCTGACTCTTGTTGAATCCTTGAATAAGTGATCTTGTTCTCCACATTATTTAGTATACTCAAAGGAACACTGCTTCCTTTATCAGTGATCTGATTAAGTTCTTCATGGGCGCCCTTAAAAAGGGTTGTTACAGGAGAGTCACCCACCGTATTTGCCTCGTTTACCATCTCAGATAGAGAAGACCCCTTTGCAAGGGTGGTCAATAGACTCTGGTTCTTTTGCCGTGCCCTGGATAGTATTATCCATTTATAGGCAATTATGGCCCATGATATTACGGAGAATATGAAAAGGACAAACAACACAAGCTTTACTACAGGATTTGCATCTATTATCATGGCTCCTATATTTCCCCTAAACTGAGAGGATGCAGCATATGCGCTCGATATAAAAAAGGGCATCTATACCTCCTTTGTTGCTTTTTAGTAGTATATATAAATCAAAATGCATTTGTCTATTACGAAGTTGTCATTCCTTTGGCAGGCTAACCTTAAATGTGGTGCCCCTTGGAGTTGTGTCGAAGGATATATTACCTGCGTGCATCTTTACGATCCTATAAGAGATGGATAGTCCGAGCCCAACGCCTTTTGCCTTTGTGGTAAAAAAGGGTTCGAATATACGATTCATTATATTTTCAGATAAACCTTTTCCTGTATCACTCACCGTGATGTCTATAGATTCTCTCTTGTCTATTAACTGAACCTCCATCTTCCCCTTTTTTCCCATGGCCTGTATGGCATTTATAAATATGTTGATGAGTACCTGTTGGATCATATCAGGATCAACCCCAAGCTCAACCTTATGAGGGGGATAGAACTCAATGATTTGAGTATGGTTTTGCCTTGCCTTCTCCCTTACCATGTATATGGAGTCTTCTATGATCTTTTGTGCATTACATCTCCTAATCTTTAAGGCCCTTGGCCTTGCAAAGTCAAAGAAATTCAGGAGTAACTGATTAAGTCTGTCTATCTCCGATATGATTCTCGATACATAGGTCTTTCTGTAGTCATTTTTCTCTATTTCCTCATTAAGTGCCTGCGCTGTGGTCTTTATGCCTGCGAGGGGATTGCGTATTTCATGGGCAATGCCGGAAGTAAGTTCCCCTAAGGATGCGAGTCTATCCATCTTCAATATTTCCTTTTGTAAGTGATGGATCTCCGCAATATCTGTTATTATAATAGCCTTTTTCCCAGAAGACAGCTGTAATGTAGATAGCCTTACAGGAATCTTTTCGTTATTCCCTGTCTTTATTATAGTCTCTATCTTGCCGTCTAAGTTTGTAATAAGATTTGTTATATCCATTTCCTGGAGACCCTTCATATCTGTTTTTAGGCAATCAAGGGCATAAGCGTTTGCGTAGCTAACCTTTCCGTCATTATAAGCGAGGATCACCCCTACAGGAAGGGCATCTATTAACTGAATCAAGGCAGCAGTATCCATACTAACCATACTAACTCGATATCAATAAAGATTCTATGGGGTAAGTAGTACATTTCTTGACACTTTTTGCCAACAATTTTCTCTCAATATAAGGAATTAAGTTATAAGAATAAAACATTTTAAAATTATGTTTAAGTTTGTTTTGACTTTGCTCGATATGTGCTA
>CAZVAH010000106.1:0-4741 GCA_964625035.1 uncultured Bacteriovoracaceae bacterium
CAATAATACCTTAAAAGGAGGGTTTCATATCCTGAATAATATACTTGAGGGATATAAGGGGAGGGTATACCCGATCAATCCCAAATATGATTCCATACTGGACCTTAAGTGCTATCCAGACATTAAATCCATACCTGAAACCTTTGATCTTGCTATCCACTTTATCCCTGCGAGATTCTTACCAGATACCATAGAACAGTGCGCTCTAAAAAAGGTAAAGGGGATTATTATTGAATCAGGTGGATTTGCTGAGGTTGGCAAGCAAGGTCATAAACTCCAGGTAAAAAGCTTAGAGCTTGCAAAGAAATACAATATACGTCTCTGGGGTCCTAACTGTATGGGGATCTTGGATGGCCATACCAGGCATGTCTTTTCCTTCATGTTCGGGGATTTCTGGAAAAGCCTTATGAAGCCGGGAAATGTGTCCTTAATTGTCCAGAGCGGAATGTTATCTTCTGGTTTTCTTATGATGATACTTGGGCGTGGAGGAATGGGCATCAGCAAGGTCTGTTCCATAGGAAACAAGAGTGATATAAATGAAATAGACCTCTTAGAGTACCTTATAAATGACCCGCCTACAGAGATAATCGGACTTTATGTGGAATCCATCGTAGATGGCAAAAAATTTATAGCTCTTGCCAAATCTACCATAAAGCCCATCGTAGTATTAAAAGGCGGCAGGAGTGCTTATGGTGCAAAGGCAGCCATAAGCCATACCGCCAGCATGGCAGGGGACTATGCCATTGTCAGCTCTGCCCTCAGGCAGGCAGGGGTAACTACTGTCCTTGATGTGCATGAACTGATGGATTGCTTAAGAGGGTTTTCAAAAATCCGTGCAAGCAGGAATAATGGAGGCACAGCCATTGTGACATTCTCTGGTAGTGCAGGGATAGTAACCGCTGATTTCTTACATGATTTCAGGCTGCCTCTTGCTGAATTCTCTGAAAAGACACTGAAGGCCATAACAGAGGTGTTCCCTTCATGGATGGACCCCTCAAACCCTGTTGATATCTGGCCGGCTATTGAACATAATGGCTTAGAAAAGGTATATCCCAATGTAATAAATGCCATCATGCACGATCCGGGGGTAGACTCCCTGATCATTCATATATTCAGTTACAGGTTAGACAAAAAATACCTTGTAAGACTAGCCAGCCTGAAAGATGAACTAGGAAAACCTGTTGTTATCTGGCTGATGGGTATAGGGAAACATTTAGATGAGTTCAGAAGAGAGTTAGAAGACTTAGGTCTTCCTGTGTTTGCAGAGATAGGCCGTTGCGTAAGCGTACTTGCGGCAATAAAGGCACATTACGCAAAGAGGGGAAGAGGATCACTGGGGGATGTAATAGAAAGTCCTTATAAAAAGAAGTGCTGTTATTGAGATACAAGCTATGGCTTGGAAAATAGCGATCAGTTTTCGGCGATCAGCATTCAGTGGAACTTATACCAAGACTTTCAACTTAAATACGAAAGACACCTAAAATAATTACCGGCAGGGGTATTTATATGCATGCTTATCTAGCTCTTACGGAACATATACTATTGACATTCACGTGTTATTATTTCTATCTACGATTGTTCAATATCAATAACGGTTGGAAAAGATAATATGAGCAAGAAAGACCTGATGGATAAACTAGACGCTATGTTTTTCCCTAAATCATTAGCCATAATAGGTGCGTCCAATGTCCCTGGCAAATGGGGGTTTCTGATCATAACCTCTATATTGGGCAAAGGATACAGGGGAAAGATCTTTCCCGTAAACCCTAAACAAGAGACCATCTTGGGACTTAAGGCCTACCCTCGTCTTGATGCAATCCCGGAAGATATAGACCTTGCAATACTCGTCATACCTGCAAGGCTTATTCCCGATGCACTAAGGGACTGCATTGCCAGAGACATCCATGCGGCAGTTATTATAACATCCGGGTTCAAAGAGGCAGGTAAGGTTGGTGCCGCGCTAGAAGAGGAGATTACCGAGATTGCAAGGCAAGGTAATCTTGTATTTATAGGGCCCAATACCATGGGAATAGCATCAGAATATAACAACCTTGAGGCCATCCCTGCTCCTATGGGTGCTAACCAAGGCGGGCTCGGAATTATATCGCAAAGCGGCAATCTAGGACTCCAGATCATGCAGTGGATTGCCCACAAGGAAATAGGGCTGAGCTTCTATGCAGGGACAGGTAACGAGGCACTCTTAAAGGCAAGCGATCTGCTTGCCTATTTTGGCTATCGTGATGAGGTAAAGGCCATAGCCATGTATATAGAGGGTATAGAAAATGGGGGGGAGTTTAAAGAAATCGCAAGACAGGTAACAAAGAAAAAACCTGTCATCGCCTTGAAGTCAGGTAGATCTCAGAGGGGTTCAAAGGCGGCTCAATCTCACACAGGCTCTATGGCAGGATCATTTGCTGCCTATAGTGCAATGTTCAAGCAAACGGGTATCATCCAGGTAAGAACACCATCTGAACTATCAAATGTTGCAGGAGCCCTGGCACACCTCCCTATCCCGCGGTCTAATCGAGTTGGCATCATGAGCTTGGGCGGGGGCTGGGGGATAATAGCCGCTGATGAGTGTGAGGACGCAGGCCTTGCCTTGCCCGAGTTATCCGATGACATTATAAAGGATCTGGATACACACCTTCCAGAATACTGGAACAGGTCAAATCCGATAGATATAGTGGGGGAGGGAGATGCAAATCTGTATATTCACATCATGGAAGTCCTGGCCAGATGGGAAGAGGTGGACTCCATAATTGCCCTGGGAATTGTGGGAAGGTCAGGTTATGTGGAAGACTTCATTGAGTGTCAAGAGAAGATAGATGGCAAACTGTTCAGCAGGGAACTTAAGTTGTCTTTCCTAAAGGACCAGCTGAAGTCAGAAAGGCGAATTATTACAGAGATGGCCCGCATGCAGAGCCAGACAAAGAAACCCATTATTGTAGTATCTCTCATTGAGGGGGGGCTGTCCATAGTAGATACAGAATACGGGAGAGCTCTCAGTCTCTCTACACCAGAGGAAGCGGTAAATATCATTGCACATATGGTTAATTACCGTGCATACCTTGATCACCCCTGAGGAAAAAAAGGCGGCATTGTGTAGTACACGATGTCAGCTTCTTTCAAAACTTTTTCTATAGCCTGATTAATCTCAAAATTTTCGGGAATCTCGATTACTCCAACCATATCTGATACAAATACAAAACTTTCCACCCTAGCGAAACCCTTTAAACCCGGACAGCCTATCGATTGAAATTTTATTGACTTTGCAAACGGGACTCATTAGATACCCCTATTTATGATATTGGATTGGAGAAAAACCTATCAGGACAAATTGGTTGATGCTACTACAGCCTTACAGGATATAAGAAGAGGATCTCGAATCCTCATTGGCTCTGCCTGCGGTGAACCCCAGATCCTTGTAAAGAGGCTTATAGATATTGCACCCAATCTGGCAGACACTGAGATCATCCATTTCTTAGACATAGGAGAGGCATCCTATACAGAGGAACGTTTCAATGACAACTTCCGCCATAATGCGCTCTTTATAGGTGCCAGCACCAGAAAGGCAATCCATGAGGGAAGAGCAGACTATACACCTGTCTTTCTTTCTGAAATACCTTTATTGATGCTTAGGGGCAGAATGCATATCGATACGGCATTGATTACGGTATCCCCTCCAGACAAGAGCGGATATGTAAGCCTTGGTGTTTCTGTCGATATTACCAAAACTGCTGCTGAACTCGCTGATTATGTAATAGCAGAGGTAAATCCAAATATGCCAAGGACACTGGGTGATAGCTTTATCCATGTAAGCCAAATCGATGCATTTGTAGAAAACGACACCCCAATCCTGGAATTCCAACAAGCCCCCCCGGGAGATACAGCAAAGAAGATAGCAGAGCACATTGCTGACCTGATTGAGAATGGATCTACCATCCAGACAGGCGTGGGAAGGATACCGAGTGCGGTCTTTCCCTATCTTATAAACAAAAAGGACCTGGGGGTTCATACAGAGGTATTTACAGAAGGGATCATAGACCTGATTGAGGCCGGTATTATAACCTGCAAAAAAAAGTCCCTCCATCCTGGTAAAATAATTTCAAGTTTTTGCATGGGCACCAAGCGTTTGTATGACTATGTTGATAATAACCCTCTATTTGAGTTTCACCCTGCTCATTATGTAAATAACTCGGCTGTCATAGCAAAAAATGATAAGATGATATCCATCAACGCTGCCCTTACTGTAGATCTTACAGGTCAAGTATGTGCAGATTCTTTAGGCTTTCTATTCTATAGCGGCATTGGGGGTCAGGTTGATTTTGTCCGTGGAGCAGCCATGTCAAAGGGGGGGAAATCAATTATAGTCCTACCATCAAAGACAGATGATGGTAAAAAATCCAGGATTGTTCCATATTTGCAAAGGGGTGGAGGAGTAGTATTGACCAGGGGTGATATCCACTATGTGATTACAGAATATGGAGTGGCATATCTACACGGCAAGTCTATCAGAGACAGGGCACTGACCCTTATAAATATAGCTCACCCGGATTTTCGCGAGGAGCTACTAGAGGCAGCAAAAGAACAGGGATACGTGTATAAAGATCAAATCCTGCCAGTAGTTTTATATCCAGAAAAATATGAAACGTATTTTAGAGACAAAAAAGATCGGGAAATATTTTTCCGCCCTGTCAAGCCAACAGACGAAAGAGGCATTCAGGATCTATTTTATTCTCTC
>CAZVAH010000106.1:4751-6387 GCA_964625035.1 uncultured Bacteriovoracaceae bacterium
AGAGAGTAAAGAGCAAATCATTGCTGTAGGCCGCTATATTAGAGATCCAAGCACAAATCTTGCGGAAGTTGCATTTACTACCCATAATGAATGGCAAAACAGGAGTATCGGTACATTCCTGCTAAGGTATCTAATCCAAATTGCAAGAGAACATAATATCGCAGGCTTTACTGCTGACGTACTAAGAGAAAATGCCCCCATGATGCGGGTCTTTCATAATGCCGGCTATGCGCTAAAGAGTAGTCTGGAATATGGCGTATACGAATTAGAATTGCGTTTTGACAAATCGCCTCCTCACACAACATAAAACACATCAAAAATGAATGCCTTCAAATCCTTATCAAACCTACAGATAAGGTAGTCGTCATTTTTCTAAGATCCCTATGAGATAGTTAATCAGGTCAGATACTGTTATAATCCCAACAAGTGCATCACCATCCACCACAGGCAGCCCCCCAATTTTCTTATCCTCTACTATACGAGCTGCCTCTATAATATCTGCATCAGGTCGTATAGTAATAGGTTTTCTTGTCATACAGCTGCCTACATTGATCTCAGTGAGTAGATACTCATCATAAGATACCTCATGGAAGATTACAGGAGAGCTTGTGGCCTGTCTGAGATCCCTGTCAGTGATTATACCCACAAGCATGGAGCCCTCAACAACAGGTATCCTTCTGAATATCCCTGCCTCCATTGCCTTTATAGCATTTATTATGGGCTCATCAGGACCTATTGTAACTACTTGTCTCTTCATAAGATCTCTTACTTTAGCCATCGAAATCCCCTCCTTTAAAAGCCATTTTCATCAAACAATTGCCAAACTTATACTATCATAGTCCCAGCCCAAAGATAAGAACAATTTTAAGGGTATTCCTTCATTTTGAAGGCATTGATTTTCTTACTATATTACGATATGTGACTAAGGCCTTCCGGTATCTCTCTGCAGCCGCGACAGCATCTTCAACTGAGCCATTCATAAATTCCCTTACCATAACCTTCTTTGTCTCTATATGATTCTTTAAGGCCTTCCTATCAAGACAATCAATAAATATCTCAACCATCTTTTTTCTTAGTGGCCTAGAAGAATTAGCGAGAAGTAAGAAGATTGTATTATTGGCCACTTCTGCTACTAAATCCTGTTCTGCGGTCTCAAGCTCTATTATCTTTTTTTTGTCATCGATGAACTTTAATTCTTCATCAAGTAAGACCATCAGGGCTTTAAAAGCCTTTGGCGAGGCCCTTTTAATAGCAAGTTTGAGTATCTCTGGCTCTACTGCTCCCCAGAATTCCCAGAGTTCATCCATAAGATATTCGTCCATATCAGCCTTGCTCTCTTTAGATTCTGGCTGTGAAAACAATAACCTCAGAAAATCTATGCCTGCGTTTTTCAGGTAGTCTTTTACATATATGCCATCACCTTGTCTGATATCCAGCACATTCATGGATTCTAACTGCTTGAGGGCAACCCTTAAAGAGGTCCTGTCAACATTCATATCCTTTGCAAATTGTCTCTCTGTGGGGAGCTTTGTCCCGGGTGAGAGCTTATTAGAAAAGATCTGTTCCATAAGTATGTTCATTATCCTTTCATGTACCTGTTGATCTGCCATTACTCTCCAGTCTCCTTGCTATAAAC
>CAZVAH010000107.1:0-3984 GCA_964625035.1 uncultured Bacteriovoracaceae bacterium
TGCAAGCCTACGATTTCTGCATCAAGAGATATGCATTGATAAATGGAGTTATATCACCATCCAAGACAGCATCTACATTACCCACTTCCAGATTAGTCCTGTGATCCTTGGCCATCCGGTATGGTTGAAGAATATAGGATCGGATCTGAGACCCCCAGGCAATATCCTTTCTTGACTTATAGAATTCATCCATCTGTTCTTTTTGTTTTTGCTCTTCTAATTTATAAAGTTTTGATAAAAGAACCGTCATGGCAAACGCCTTGTTTTTGTGTTGAGATCGTTCATTCTGACACTGAACTACTATGCCAGTGGGTATATGAGTGATACGTACAGCCGAATCGGTCTTATTAACATGTTGCCCTCCATGCCCACTCGCCCTATAGGTGTCAATCCTCAAATCTTTTTCATCAATCTTTATATCTATGCCCTGATCTACCTCTGGTGTAACCATGACCGATGCAAATGATGTGTGCCTGCGATTATTTGCATCAAAAGGAGAGATCCTTACCAACCTGTGGACCCCTGTCTCTCCTTTAAGATGACCAAACGCCCACTGACCTGCTACCTCTATGGTAGCGCTTTTTATACCTGCTTCCTCATCAGAGAGTATATCTATGATCTTAGATTTAAACCCACCTTTCTCTGCCCATCTTAGATACATCCTGAGTAGCATCTCTGCCCAGTCCTGGGCTTCCAACCCCCCTGCCCCTGCATGTATTTCCAGAAATGCAGATTTTTTGTCATCAGCCCCGGAGAGGACATGTGTCCGTTCTATGGAATCTATATTATCCTCAAGCTTCTTTAGGGTGTCTTTTATATCTGAGATAACCGAAACTTCATCTTCCTGGGCCAGATCCAGCAATACATGGAGATCCTCCAAGAAGGTGCAGATCTCTTCCCAGTTTGCTACTGTCTCACTGATCCTTGCCTTCTCAGAATGGATGTCTTTTACCTTATTGTGATCCTTCCAGATGGTAGAGTCTGCAAGCCTTTTATCCAGATCTTTCAGTCTTTCCAATTTCTCAGGGATTTCAAAGATAACCCCTGATACTATCAATCTTTTCTTCTATCGCATCTATCCGCTTCTGATAATCTGCTATCATGGTAGACGGCCTTAACATCGCGAGCAGTTCTTGTCAATGCTACAATAATCATAGTAGCTATTTTCATATAAACCCTCATGAGCGATCCACGCTCACAACGAAGCATGAAAAAGTATCCAGAATCCAGGAGCCAGAAACTAGAAGGCTTCCGATTGGATTATTACGTGTATCCTAACTTCTGGACTCTGGATTCTGACTCCTGACTTCTTTTTCATATAAACAATCTTGACAATTTCGTAAAAAGTCGGATTCAGCTAATATGTCATTTCGAATATCAGGGAGAAATCTTGTATTTTCATCATGTTACATCGGAAAGATTTCTCGCTTTGCTCGAAATGACATGCTCAGTTACTTTCTACGACTGTATCAATCTTCACTATTTACTATTCACTATTTACTATTTACCGCTATAACTCCCACTAGAGCTAGTGAAACCGAATTAATGATACCAGCCATTTTCGCACCAGAATAATGCCTATTATCCCCCAGATCCAGTCAAGGATAGCGCCATATTTTGTATAGAACGTCATATATGAATTCTTTGTGATTTCCTCTACAATCACGCCTTCCTTAAGAAGACCAATGCTTTTTGTAATCCTTCCAAATGGATCAATGAAAGCAGATATACCATGGTTCACAGACCTTATAAGCCAGCGTCTATTTTCTATAGCCCTAAAGGCAGCTATCTGCATATGTTGTTCTGGGGTTGACCAAGTCTTAAACCAGGCGTCATTAGATACGTTTGCAAGGTAGGCCGCCTTCTTCCTGCACAGCCTGCGTGATATGTTTGGGAATATACTCTCAAAGCAGATGAATATACCTATGTCATCAACGGTTTTAAACTCTCCTCCCTTGGAAAAATCGCTTACACCCTGCATAATCTTTCCGAAAATGGGCTCAAAGATACAAGAAAGGGGGATATACTCTCCAAATGGGACAAGGTGCACCTTGTCATAATAACCACAAATCTTACCAGAATAGATAAGCCATACCCTGTTAAAATATTTACCGTCTTCATTAGCAGGGCTACCCATCAATAAATGGGCATTACATTGCCTGCTCAACTTTATAATCCTGGAGGTGGGCTGCCACATCCTGAACAGATAAAAATTGCAAGCAGTCTCCGGCCACACAACAAGATCTGCACCACCTTCTACAGCAGATTTTGTGAGCCTTGAGTATATATCTATGGTAGGGGCAATCATCTCAGGCAGCCATTTCTCATCCTGAGGAATATTGGCCTGTGCAATACCTACCTTTAATGTCTCCCCTGTAATATCGAGATTTTCTATACGCCAACTTCCCCATGCAAAGGATGCGGCCAATATAAATATAACAAGGATAGCCGGCTTAAATTCCTTTTTTATAGCCTTATAGATAGCTATATTTACCATCATAATTATACCACTGATCAGATAGACACCACCAAATTCTGCAATCTGAATAAGACCTTCCAAGGAGAGTTGAGAATGCCCGGCCAGTGTCCATGGAAAACCGGATAAAGCATACGATCTCACCAACTCCAGGATGATCCATATCCCAGGTAGAGATATTATAGCATGTCTGGATCTAATATTTGCACTTGCAATGGAAAAAAACACTCCGAAATACAGGGACAGGTAGATAACAAAGATAAAGAGAATAAAGGAAGCCAGAAGAAGATTAAGCTCACCAAATTCATGGACTACATACGCTATCCAGTATATGTTAGACGACCATGCCACAATGCCTGCTATGAACCCGAAAACAAAGGCATGGGGCAAAGGCAAATCTTCTACAACAAAAAAAAGCGGGACAGCAAATATCCATATAAGAGGCCATAAATTATAGCTCGGGAATGCAAGAGTATAGAGCAGGCCAGTTAAGATAACAAGGCAGGCCTTCCTCAATCTGCTTGCCTCTGGGCCACCTTAACAATGAGTCTTAATATCCTCTTTTTGTCAGCATTGGCAACCCTGATGAGTAATCCCTGATGCTCCAATGCCTCTCCAAATTTAGGTATTCTCTCTAGCTTATATGTAACAAATCCGCCTATGGTATCATAATTACCCTTTGGTATATCTACAGAAAAGGCCTCACAAAATTCATCTATAGTAAGCTTGGGATCCACCAAAAAGGCACCACCCCCCTGATCAATAATAGGCCTTTGTTCAGTATCATCCTCATTGGGAAGATCCCCTATGATCTCCTCAATTATATCTGCTATTGTAAGAAGGCCATCTACATTCCCATATTCATCTATCACAATGGCTATATTCGATCTCTTTCGTTTGAATTCATTTAGAAGCTCTTTTATCTTTTTGCCTTCCGGTACAAAATAGGGGGGGCGTATAAAATCCTTAATATCTATCTTATCTGATGGAGACCTCCAGTATTTTAAGAGGTCTTTTGCATATACTACACCTATTATATTGTCAGCTGAGTTCTCATATACCGGGATTCTTGAGTGGCCACCTTTTATTATGACATCCACTAAATCATCTGCAGTAGCTGAGCTGCTCAGGACTTCCATATCCACCTTTGGCACCATTATTTCATGCGCAGCAGTATCTTTAAGCACAATGATATTATGGATCATATCTCCCTGGTCTTCATCAATGAAACCCTTTTCCTCTACCTCATCAAGGATCTCATAGATCTCCTGTTTTGAATCCTTTGATGATCTTTTAAATAGCGTCTTTATCCTTTCAAAAAAGGACGATTCATCTTGATCATTACTCAAAGAAGATTCCCCTTCATCTCTGTCTATCTATATTTTACTTAATAATTTAAAAATAATCGTAACTACCCAGCTATTTAGGTTGAAGACTGAAGGCTGAAGTATTTCAACCATCTTGCAACGCTCGAATCAAACCATGCAAAGGCTGAATACCTAATTTTG
>CAZVAH010000107.1:3994-6386 GCA_964625035.1 uncultured Bacteriovoracaceae bacterium
TTATAATTGAAAAAACAATAATGCATTATATATAAAGCACTTCATGCCAATCTATGAATATAGATGTAATAAATGTGGGAAGATAACCACTCTACTAGTAAAGGGATTTAAGGATCCAGATGATCTTGAATGTACCCACTGTGGGTTCAAAGATCTTAAACGTATTATATCCACGGTTAATTCTCTCTCATCACATAGAGAACGCCTCGCCTCATTTGATGAACATGCCAACAAGCCTGATAGCTTTTATAAAGACACAAGGAATATCGGCCTGCATGCGGAAAGGATGTTAAAGAAAGCCGGCATAGAGCCTACAGATGATTTCAAAGCAAAACTGGACAAGGTAAGAACCGACCCTTCAAGTGTGATCAAGGATTATAAAAGCTGATCTCACGACTATATTTTTTCCACCAAACAAGACTTATTTACCACAGAGATCGCAGAGAAAATATCTTTTTTCATGCAAATGTACTCCGGACATTATCTAGGAATAAATCTATTCACTATTCACTGTTTACTATTCACTTTTTCATATAAACCTGTCTGGTATCTCTTGGATAAATATGCTAATTGCATCTTGCCATGTTGATAATCAGGTTAAAAGAAAAAAAGGGTGGCCCTATATTAAAGGGCCACCCATGGATATTTTCGGGCTCTATAGCAGATGTGAAAGACAAGGCTGACAAGCACCTTATATGCAGGGTTCTTGATTCCAAAGGACATTTTGTCTGCCAGGGTATGTATAATCCCAATTCACAGATTGCTGTGCGCATACTTACTCTAAAAAATGAGCCCATTAATAAAGATTTCTTTGTTTCACGGATAAAAAGTGCAATAGAGTTTCGTAAACTTATCGTCCCGGATAATACCACCTGTTACAGACTAATAAACGCAGAAGGGGACTACCTCCCCGGCCTTATCGCAGACATTTATGGTGGCGTGATTGTTATACAGTTTCTCTGTCCTGGAATGGAGGGTTTTAAACAGATTATCGTAGACATCTTGAGAGATATCTATCCGGATTTTGTTATCCATGAGAGATCTGACACAAAATCAAGAAAGGCAGAAGGACTAAGGCCAAATAGTGGACCTGTATATGGGACCCTTCCCGGAGAAGATATTGAGGTTATAGAAATGGGCCTGCATTTTCTGGTAGATATAAAGACCGGGGACAGGACAGGTTTTTATCTGGACCACAAGACAAATCGCCAAAGGCTGAAGGTCATATCCAAAGATTTAGACGTGCTGGATCTGTTTTGCTATACAGGGGGATTTTCTGTTGCTGCCCTTGCTGGGGGGGCGAAATCCGTAGTCTCGGTTGACACCTCAGCCCCTGCCCTTGCCATCTTTAAAAGGAATATGGACCTCAATCACGTAAAGCCCTTTGTGTGGGAGTGCATAAGAGAAGATGCCTTTGTCTTTCTCAAAGAAGATAAAAACATGTACGATCTAGCAGTATGTGACCTCCCACCATTTTCTAAGGAACATGAACTCTACACAAAGATAATTACGTTGGCTATGGCAAGGATACGAAGGGAAGGAATATTGTTTGTCACCATATCCTATTGTCCACAATTTTCATGCGGAGATCTCCTCAAGGCGATCTCCAGGGCATCTGTTACTTTATCGAGACCGGCAAGGATCATATCCCCGCTTTATCAGGCACCAGATCATCCATATCTTGCTTCTCACCCGGAGGGCAAACACATGCACGGGTTTATAGTGCATGTAGAGTAGAAACGTTCCCCTGGATAGTAAAAAAGCTGGATTCCGGCTTCCGCCGGAATGACGGAAATTGTAGCGTGGGATTTCTCACCCTGGATTCCGGCTTAACCATCATCCCGGACTCCACCCCGGGACGGAATGACGGTTAAGGGGTATAATGGACTTTTTGCAAAACCGTCATCTTTAATCTTTTTCGGCTCTCGACTATTCTTAATCACCCAACACCCAAAACCTTTTTTACTATTCACTCTTCACTATTCACTATTCACTATTCACTGAATGTATAATCCATAACTCATAACCTAAAGCAGCCTACCCCATCTTATCATCAAGGCGTTTTCCGCCTAGCACGTGCAGATGCAGGTGCATAACAATCTGTGTCCCATCTTTTCCACAATTGATGGTAGCCCTGTATCCACTCTCTTTTATCCCCTTTATCCTGACTACCTCTTTTATCCCTTTGAGCATAGCAGCCCAGATATCACCGTCTTTTATATCATTTAAGGTCGCTACATGCTGCTTTGGCACTATAAGTGTATGGACAGGGGCCTGGGCCTCTATATCATCAAATGCATATACATTATCATCTTCATAGACCTTATTAGATGGAATCTCTCCATTTATTATCTTACAGAAAACACAATCATCCATATCTGCCTCCTCATAT
>CAZVAH010000108.1:0-6383 GCA_964625035.1 uncultured Bacteriovoracaceae bacterium
TCCGCCATTCGCCGCCGTACAAATCTGTCCTCTTGTTGGTCAGAGGAGAGAGGAATTCATGCTCTAAGTATCCGTGAGGGGCATGGATTTCTATCACATCAAAGCCAGCAATAACTGCAAGCTGACAGCTCCTTGCAAACTCCTTCTGCTCGGATTGGATTTCTTCAATAGTCATTTCTCTAGTCATCTGTCCTACCATGAACAGGCGGCTCATCTCTATCTGCCTTGCAAGGCCCTCCATGGCCTTGGGGATTTTATCGATTGCAATTTCATAGGGCAGGCCTGCTGTAGGGGCCGGCACTTTCAGGGTGTGGTCATACGAGTGTCCCTGCCTTCCAAAACCTACGGTCATCTGCGCGGTAGCGAGTGATCCGAAGTAGTGGATACGGTCTGTTAGCAGGGTAAGCCCCTGGATATGACCTTCGTGAAATAAATAAATATTGCGGCCCCATACAAACTGGGAACCGAGCCTTGTACCAAAGATTGCCCCTGTACTCACCCAGGCAGCTCCACCCTTTGCACGCGCCCCGAAGTAGGCAACCATCTGCTCGGTTGCCTGTCCATCATGACCTGATAAGGTCTCATTCATGGGGGCCAGGACCATACGGTGCTTGAGTTCTACAGGGCCTACTTTGATAGGGGTTAATAGATGCTCCAACTTTTCTTTCTTCTTTTTTCTTTTTGCCACTTCAAACCTCCTCTTGTGTATTTTATTTCATAAATGTAACAACTAAGTTCGCACGGTATTGTTAACCAATTGTCCGATCATGGCCTTCCCAGAATTTTTCCTTGATCTCTTTCCTCCGTATCTTTTGAATAGGTGTCTTTGGCAGTTCTTCCCAGAACTCGACTGCTTTAGGACACTTATAACCTGCAAGTTTGCCCTTGCAGAATTTGATAAGCTCGTCTTCTGTGACGCTCTTTTCCGGTTTAAGAACAACAACCGCCTGCACCCGCTCTCCCCATCTATCATCAGGGGCTGACACAACCGCACATTCCAATACCGCAGGATGCTCATACAAGACATCTTCAGTCTCTTTGGGATAGACATTCTCTCCGCCTGTGACGATCATATCTGCCTTGCGGTCCACCAGGAACAGATAATTGTCCGCGTTCATATAACCCATGTCGCCTGTATGATACCAACCGCTTCGCAGAGTCTCTTTTGTTAATTCAGGATTCTTCCAGTATCCCATCATGACGTGCTTGCCGCGGACAACAATTTCGCCGATTTCACCGGTCTTTACAGGCTTGTCTTTCTCATCAACAACCCGGACTTCAGCGCATGGTCCTTCTTTACCTGCGCTTGCAAGGAGCTTTGATTTTTCACCTTCGAGGACGTGATCCCATTCCGCGAGTTGTGTTGCCCCCAGAGCTTCAGTCATCCCATATCCCTGGCCGAATATGGGCCCGAATTTCTGGATGCACTGTTTCAATACTTCAGGCGGAAACGGACTTCCAGCATAGGTTATACTGCGCAGGCTTGAGAGGTCATAGTCATCGACATTGGCAAACTGCAGCATCCATCCGTATACAGTTGGAACGGCATTTATATGAGTGCATTTTTCATCCTGGATAAGCTGCAATATCCCGTTCAGGTCCGGCTTCTTGTTAATGACCACCTTACCGCCAACCATTAACACGCAAAGGGCCGGCCAGAATGAAACGTGGAAAAGCGGAAGAATAAAGCAGGTGGAATCTTCGCGGGTGAAACCAGCCGATATAATCATTGACAAAAAGGCTGTCATCAGATTTTTATGAGACATCATAACGCCCTTGGGAGTACCGGTTGTCCCGCCTGTATACATGAGGATGGCCATCTCTTCCTCATCCACTTCAACACCAGGCTCTTTTTCGGAAGCATCTTTTATGATATCCTCATAATAGAGATAACCATCAACCTTGTTATCCAACGCTATCCAATCCTTTATGTTTTTGAGAGAGTCCTTAAGCTTTAACGCCCGTTTTTCATACCCGTCACCGGATAGGAAACATATAGCTTCGCTGTCATTTACAATATACTCAATCTCTGAATCGGACAGGCGGAAATTGAGTGGTGTAACACTCATGCCGAGTTTAGCAGCTGCAAAATAGATCTCAATATACTTGTGGGTGTTTTCCGCCAGGACAGAAAGACGGTCCCCTTTTTTGTATTCCATCTTGGTCAGAGTATTTGCAAAACGGTTAGTCCTGTCATTTAATTCCTTGTAAGTGAGCCGTGTCCCTTCAAAAACAGTGGCCACAAAATCCGGGAAATTCAACGCATTTTTCCGTGGAATGTCACCTAAGGTATACATGGTATCCTCCTTTTTAATTAAGAATTATGACTTGAAAATTGGGAAACTTAAATCATAACCGCTTTTCTTGTAAGTCATAATTTATTTACGCCCAGGACTTCGGGAGCCCCTGGAACTGCATCAACATGTTTTTACTCATCTCATTGGAGATGGGCGAAAACTGGATCTGCAACGAATCTCTAAGGTACATCTGGATAGGATATTCATTACAGATGCCATATCCACCCAGTATTTCCGCTCCGTGGGTTCCTGCATGCAAGGCACTATCAGCTGCAACAAGCTGAGCCATTGTAGCTTCTATGTGATATGGCTGCCCCGTATCGCATAGCCATGCAGACTTATAGGTAATATTCCTTGAATTTTCCAGGTTTATATACATGTCTGCCAGGTAATGCTGGAGTATCTGGAATCGGCCTATAGGTCCGCCAAAGGCCTCCCGTTCCATGACATATTTCATGCAGTACTCATATATGGCTGCTGTAATGCCTACACCCATCATGGCAACACCAATGCGCTCCGGATTCAGTACTGTCAGCATCTCATACCAGGCGTTCCCTTGTGTACCGAGCATGCTCTCCTTTGGCACCTTTACATCTTCATAGAATATCGCAACTGAATCGCAGTGGTGGGAGCTTATCTTCGGAATCCTGGTTATGGTGACACCTTCGGCCTCCCTGGGAATCATAAAGATACTGAGAGATCGGCTCGGTTTTTTATCTTTTTCAGTCTTGCAGATTGTAATCAGGGAGTCTGCAACATGGGCCCCTGTTATGAACATCTTCTGTCCATTGATCAGCCAGTGATCCCCCTTATCTTCTGCTGTTGTCTTAAGCGCCCCCAGTATGTCCGTACCACCGCCGGGCTCGGTGAGTGCCATACAGGTCTTGAATTTACCCTCCCCGAGCAGGGGAAGGTACTTATCCCTTTGTTCCTTTGTACCAAGCTCATTTATGAACCGCCCGCCAAAACCTGCAGTAGTCCCTACTGCCAGTGCCACTGACATCGATGCCTTGCAGATATGCTCAAAACCCACCATCGCATCAACCTGGCCTAAGCCTTGCCCACCATATTCTTCAGGAAGTCCTGCAGAAAAAAATCCTAAATCTACAAACTTTTGCCAGAGCTCATCCGGAGGGAAATCAAGGTTTTCATCCATCCACCTCACATACTCATAATTGAGCTCTTTCTCGCAAAAATTTTTAAAGGTTTCCTGAATGAGCCTTTGCTCTTCTGTTAAACTAAAATCCATCTTATCCTCCTTTTCAGGTAATACGTTGCAAACCCAGTTATTTTTTCACGTCTGATTTTATATTTGCCTCTTTCTGTGCCTTTGTTAACTGGTCGGGATCTTTCCTGAAACCGTCCATTACAGCTTGAATATCCGGGGCATAGGTCAGCCATTGTATGGCATTACGTTCAACAGCCAATGCCACCTCTATACTGCTGCATTCTATAGATTTGGCCATGACTTCCTTGGCCATACGAAGCGCGATAGGCTTTTTTGAACTGATGTTTTTGACGACCTCTTCAAACCTTTCTTCGAACTCATCGTCTTTAAAAACACGGGTCAAAAATCCCATCTCATACATTTCTTTGGCAGTGTAGTCTTTACGACCACTATAGACTATTTCCCTGGCACGAAAGATCGGCATACTCCTCGGCAGTCTCGCAGTACCACCCCAGCCCGGCAAGATCCCCATATTGATCTCTGTTGTGCCGATTTTGGCAGATTCCTTTGCATAAAGAAGGTCGCAGCACAGGGCAAGTTCTAATCCTCCTGCCAGACAATGACCATTGATCTTGCCAATAACCACCTTTTCGCAACCGGTAATTGCCTTTTGAACATCAAGACCATCGTGCGCCAGCCAGTTCAGCGAATTCTGATGTTCTGCCAGAGACGGAAATATAGACAAATCTCCGCCTGTAGAAAACGCCTTGCCTGCACCAGTAATGACCACAACACCGACTTCCGGGATATCCCTTACCTTTCGGAAGACATCAATCAGTTCGGAGGCCATCTCCCGGTTGATGGCATTATACTTGTCGGGCCTGTTCATCGTAATTCTGCATACAGGACCCTTGATTTCGCACAATATAGTTTTATAATCACTCATGCTCGTCTCCTTTGCTCCCTGTCCGTTGTTATTTGTGAGCAGTCCGTTGAAAATCTTTCAGTTGTTCGCTGCAGACGGGTTGCTATTTTCTTCTACCATACGATAAACCCTCAATCCCTCCCCCACTGGCATTTCATCCTCTATGCTTTACAACTGACAACGGATTACTGGCAACAGACAGTATGTTTATTCCGTCACCGGTTTGAAGTAGGGCAGCGCAAAGCCCTCCACTTCCTCAAAGGTGACCTCCACGTCCATACCAATGGAAATATCTTCAGGCTTGCACTCCACAATCCTGGTCATCATCCGTATGCCCTCCTCAAGGTCAACAAGTGCCAGAGTATATGGAAGATCGCCCATGAATTTCGGCTCCACCATGCCATAGGTCGTTGTATAGGTGAACACCTTTGCCTTTCCACTGGCCTCTACATACTCCAGATTAGCAGACCAGCATTCAGGACAATATTTTCTCGGATAAAATATCTTTGCTCCACAGTCCTTGCATGTTTGGATGAGTAATTTCCCTTTTTTGGTCCCTTCCCAAAATTCCTCTGTCCATGGCTGTGTTACCGGTGTTGGTTTTTTGGTATCAAGATCATCTAGATTTATACTCATTATAGTTCCCTCCCCCATATTGTAGCTATATTATTAAACCCTGATCCTCCTGCTGTATTCTGGTAGACATATTTGCAGTCCTTTACCTGCCTTATCCCTGCCTTCCCCATCAACTGGCGGGCTGTCTCTACATATGTTGCAGCACCCACACCTGAACCGGTATGGCCCCGGCCTGGTGCATCACCAATGGTTGACCACGGTATGTCTCCTCCAAAGGACATTCGTCCCTGGGCGAAATATTTTGCTCCTTCGCCTATAGGGGCTATTCCTAAGGCCTCTGCCATTAAGGGATGACCTAAAGGATAGGCAACATACACATTCCAGAGATCGATATCGTCTTTGGTGATTCCGGCTTCAGCCATTGCCTCTTCAGCGGTTACCCTAAAACCTTCCGCCACCTTTTCAAAATCACGCAAAACAGGACAGGCAGAAAAATAGCGAGCAGATTCGCCGAGTTTATAGGCAACAGGCCTATTCATCTTCTTGGCATCTTCACCGGAGACAACTACCATTGCTGAGCCACCGTCTGCCAAAATATTTCCTTCCCTCTTATGAAGGGGTGTAGAGAGTATCTCTGAGGATAAAACCTTCTCAACCGAAGGGACATCCCTTCCATAAAACATCGAATTCGGATCCCTTGATGACCAACTGCGAAGTGCAGTAACAACCGAGGCCAGATCTTCAGGAGTAGTTCCTGTCTCATTCATGTATCTCTGAGCCATCATAGCCATTATAGCATTATATGTTGTCCCGAAGGGATATTCCCACTGCAGGTCCATACCAGCGGTGGCAAAGAAATTGATCAAATCAGGCAACGGGATAGTCGAATGTACGGTCACATGAGGAATCAGCACTGCCTTGGCAATACCACTAGTGATCCACTGCTCGGCAAGCCTGAGGCAGTTGGATGTCGAGGCGCCTCCTGCATTGCATACGGTGTTATCCTTACATCCTTTCAACCCCAATTCTTCGGGTATCTTCCCGAAAGAGATTTCAGATAAGAGTCTTTGCTGTGCCTGTGGAGAGGCTGCAATAACACCTTCGATATCATTTTTATCTAACCCGGAATCCCTTACCGCCTCCATACATGATTCATAGATGATATCCCACCGTGTTCTTTCCGGCATAATCCGCGTGGGCACCTCACCTATACCGATAATTGCTATCTTTCCTCTACCCATATTGCTCCTCCTTTATAGTTTAATGCGCTTAATACATAACTTTCCAACCCTATGGCCTCAGGCAGCCTAGCCTGCACCAATAATTGCAGATTCGGTCTTACTTATAACGATTTCCTCCCCCTATTTAATATTCAATGTAATGTTGACAGTATAGTACTGTACTATAGCTATATTGC
>CAZVAH010000109.1:0-3750 GCA_964625035.1 uncultured Bacteriovoracaceae bacterium
CTTAAGAGCTGTTTATGCCGTATCCTGGATTACTGGGTGACGATGCGAATAAGCCCCGGTGGTGAGGATAAGTTGTTTGGCAAGTCTCTTATATGGATGTAGTACGATAGGGCCCAACAGGTTTACCGTCATCTTTTCTGGATGATCCCTGGGTATGGTTACTGTGCAGAGGACTTCTAAATCTGATGCCTCTTTTGCGCCTAGTTCATGTAAGATCTCTTCATCGAGATCGATTTGGTAGTCAGGCACTACTATATTGGGACTAAGCAATACAAAGGCCAGATCGCCATTGTCTATGCTCTGAAGCCAGAAGAAGGGAGAACCTTCTTTGTGGGGGAATAATATAAAATGTTTGTATTGGGAAAAGCCCAGGAGACCCTGAGAAAGGGTTATTATCTTATCCTCCTCTACAGAGACTTTTCCAAACCTTAGAGTATTGATTTCCAAGTCTTACTCCTAAACATAGTTTGCAAGGGATAGCTGTGTAATCATAGATGCACCTTTTAGTGTTGCTTGGTAGATGATTTGTTGATTCTCTAGCGATATGATGGCCTCTGCATAGTCCAAATCTTCTATTAAGGATATCCTCTCCTGGGTATCTACATCTGACTTCTGCAACACAGACTTTGTATGATCAAGTCTGTTTACCCGTGCTCCTATTTTTGCTAAATTATTTAGTAGTACCTGTTGCGAATCCTGAATAGCAGACATCTGATCACTAATGCCTTCTTGATCATTCCCCCTTAGGGCCTTTTCGAGTCTTAAGAGTGTCAAGAATATATCTCCATAAGGGCTCCTGAATGTTGTATCCCCTGGAATGTTTATCTCTATAGTATCTGCCTTTCCTATCTTTATTGAAAATGTAGAGTCGTTGCCCTGGTACTGTGTTACCCAACTACCACCACTGTACACATACAGCTCATTTCCGTCCTCCACGATAACGGCCGTGCCTTCGGAGGTGGGGCCCTTGTCTACCCAGGCACCGCCGGTATATTCCCATATATTGCCAGTGGCTGAGTTGATATACCTGTCTCCTTCCGATGGTGAACCAGGAGGGGCTGCCGCTATTGTAAGCACATTATCCTTCCAGTTACTCTCACTCACATTGATGAATGGGGCTGTCTGTGTCCTTGTGCCTCCAAACATATACTTGTTACCATATTTGGCGTTTGCAGAGCCTACCAACTGATTTTTGATCTCTTCTATCTCTTGGGCTGCCCCTTCACGGGTATCTGCATTTGCAGTTGCAGATGCCTGCTGAGTGGCCAGTTCGAGTGCCCTTCCGAGCAGATTATCTGCATCTTGGAGTATAGAGTCCGTCCTGGCAAGCCATCCCTTTGCCAGGTCTACAGATTTTTCGAAGTGATTCAATGCGGTGAGTTCGGTACGGTATATGAGCACGTTTGAGGTGCCAATTGGGTCATCTGATGGCTTAGTTATACGCTTGCCAGAGGATATCTGATTGTTGAGATCGAACATTCTTTCCGTACTGTTGCCTATATTCTTGATGAGCTGATCATACAGCATTCTATTGCTTATTCTCATACATTGTCCTTATCGGCATTAGTTTTTAGATGCTTTATGCTTTATTTAAGTGTTAGCAATGGAGATGCCAGCCGAAAATGTGTGTTATTCAAGCCATTAGCTCAGTTTAACAAGGGACAAAAATTTCCTGTAATATGGCATACTTTTCCGTGCATATAGAGATTAATTTTGTTTAAACTTTTTTCTGAATCTTTCGCCATTCTTTTAACATAGGCTCTCTTTATATAATTATTGCCCTCCTTTACGACTATTTTGCTGCCTTCTCAATCGATCTTCAAGCGCATCGTGTGTATCCTTGGGATATAATCCCCGTTAGCTTTTTTCGTGGACAACTTATCACTACAGATCTTTTATGTCCCGTCGATATCTTAAAGCACTACTAAGCGTTACATGATCCATATATTTCAGTTCTGCACCCATGGGTATCCCATAGGCAATTCTGGAGACCTGTACAGGCAATTTGGCATCGATTATCATCTTATGGATATAATGAGATGTACTTTCTCCCTCAACAGATGGGTTTGTAGCTATCAAGACCTCTTTAATAGAGGGCTTTCTTATACGATCTATCAACTCAGGCAGTTTTATATCATCAGATCCTACCCCATTTATAGGAGAGATAAGGCCATGGAGGACGTGGTAAAGACCCCTAAATGAGTGGGTTGCCTCTAATGCCAGTACATCGCTTGGGTCTTCCACTACACATATAATAGAGGTATCTCTGGATGTATCCTGGCATATAGCACATAGTCTTTTATCTGTTATATTAAAACATACAGGACAAAGCCTTATATGTTGCTTCACTTCTTTTAATGCCTCAGCTAAGCTGACCGCGAGATCCCCTTTGTCACCTAGAATATAGAGGGCCAGTCTGCTAGCAGTCTTTTCGCCTATGCCTGGAAGTCGTTTCAGCTGTGATACGAGGTTTTTTAGAGGTTTGGGATACGGGTCCATCTCAGAATAGATTAAATGGGAGGTTAAGCCCTCCTGTGAGTTTTTTTAGTTCTTCAGATACAAGTTCCCTGGACTTTTTTATCCCCTGATTTACTGCAGCGAGGATCAGATCTTCCAGCATAGGGATGTCTCTTGTATCCACACATATAGGATCAATCTTGATCTTTTGAATCTCTTGCTTGCCGTTTACTGTAACAGTAACCATGCCGCCGCCTGCCTGAGCTTCCACAGATTTCCTTGCAAGCTGCTCTTGGATCTCTTTGGTTTTAAGCTGGATATTTTGGATCTGTTTAAGTATTTCATTCATGTCGAGTGTCATGATGGACAATAAACCTGAAAACTCTTTTTCTGTCAAGGTCGAGAATTTTTAGAAAAGATCTTATTGGAGATTTGTATTGACGGGAGTGGTTCTTCCTAATATAATTTTTATTTATGAAGGAATATCTTTCATCTACATACTTTATTGATATAGACCACCCGAGGGTGGCTTCTATGGCAAGGGATGCGATAGGGGATGCGACTACGCAAAGAGACAAGGCCGTAAAGCTCTTTTATGCTGTAAGGGATGGGATCAAATATAATCCTTGGGTAGAGGCTTATAAGATAGAAACAAATATAGTAAGCCGTATAATTGAATATGGCCAGGGATACTGCGTACAGAAGGCCATAGTCCTTATAGCCCTGGCCAGGCATGAGGGGATACCAGCTCGATTGGGGTTGGCGGACATCATCAACCACCTGGCAGAAGGGGCCTTGTTGGAGGCTATGGGTACCAATCTGTTTACTTGCCACGGATATGCAGAGCTATACTTGGATGGGCAATGGATAAAGGCCACCCCTGCCTTTGATATAGCGATGTGCGAAAAAAAGTCACTCCCCCCGGTAGAATTTAATGGAGGAGGAGATGCTGTATTTCCTTCTACTGATAAGAAGGAGAGAAGGTATGTGGAATACATAACCTTCCATGGAGTATTTGCTGACCTGCCATTTGAATTTATTATGGATAAGTGGGAGGAGACCTATCCAAACATGAAGGGGGTTATAGAAAAAAAGGAATAAGCAGACCGCTTTTGGCTTGCAGCCTTGCAGGAAGCCTTCCTGGTTTAGTATTGAGTGGCTCTCATAGTGTCCTGTTATTCACCAAAGTATTTTCTAGGGTTTATATGATAATGGGGGTCTATACCCTCTGTTGCGTGTCTATATGCCAAGCCACCTACACGGATGAATCTATAGAGTATAGCTACAAGAAAT
>CAZVAH010000109.1:3760-6366 GCA_964625035.1 uncultured Bacteriovoracaceae bacterium
CCAAGTCTAAAGTGGGTTATAGAAAAAAAGGAATAGGCAGACCTCTTTTAGCTGCAACCTTGCAGGAGGTTTTCCTGATTTAGTATTAAGTGGCTTTCGTAGAGTCCTGTTATTCACCAAAGTATTTTCTAGGGTTTATATGATTATGATAATGGGGGTCTATACCCTGTGTTGCGTTTTTGTATGCCAGACCGCCTACACGGATGAATCTATAGAGTATAGCTACAAGAAATATCACTCCGATTATAATAAAGACTGTATTCATGTTGTCTTTTCTCCTCTTCTCTGAATGATTGTCTCCTGAACAAAGCCTTTAAATCCAAGAATTATCCCTAAAATCAAACATACCAGGGTAAAGTTTGGAGCCATATCGGTGATTCTATCCAGATACAGCCCCACATAAAGCCCCAGGAATGTGGTAAGAACCAGCATAAAGCCACATGCACTAATCCTTACCAGTCTGTTTGATAATACCTGTGGAAGTCTCTTTCTTTTCATGGTAGTTCCTTTAGAACAATTGAGCTATCAATTGCCTTACTGGTCCAGAGTTGATACCAACCAACAGTACAATCAATACAAAGACTGCTACCGCTTCTACCCTTGCAAGACCTAGCACCTTATATATAAATCTTATCCCTATGCCTGTTAAAAATAAGCAACCGATTATGACCCAAAGAGCTAACATAACGTTTCTCCTTTCTCTTTTTCGTCTTTACACTATAACAATAAGGCAATAGCTGTGCCATATTTGCCCTATTGTAACTAGCTGATAATATTGAATTTATTTATGACAAAAATTAGCATATTGACATATTGGCACTTGCAAAGAGGGCATGATCTTTTGAATGTACAGATTGTCAAAAGGACAATTTTATGGGCCGAGGTTTGTGACAAATTGTCAAAAAAATTAACAAGTAGATTATATCTGGTTTCAAGGGAATCGGATTCTGCCGGGTTTGTACAAAATAAGGCTGTATCTACTTTGTTGCATACTTAGTATATAACAAGCCATCTGTATTCACGGATGTGGTACAGGATCTCGAATATAATCTGGTGCCTTTTTGTATCGCACGCATGCATTGTAAATATGGATCGTATCGGCTGTGAGTTTTTAATCCCTTTATAGGCTTAACCCGTAAAGAATTTTAACTTTCTGATATACAAATTTCTTAAAGTGCCCTTGATTTATACCTTGGGTGACCATATCTTATGATTGGCAATCAGGGCTTCAATAAAGAAAAAAGAACAAAATATCAAGGAGGTGGTAGATATGTTATCGAGATGTCCTGAAAGAAGCGGGTGGTTTTTGGATCCATTGCGTGAGGTGCAACGCATGCAAGATAAAGTAAACCGTATATTTTCAGATGTTGAAGGGACAACTGGCACAGGTTTCCTTGCAGTTAATGTCTGGAACAGTGAGGATGGGATGATGCTTACTTCTGAGATACCTGGTATCGACGTTAAGGATATAGATATATCTGTAGTAGGTGATATGCTGACTTTACGTGGCTACCGAACCAAGGAGGAATTAAAACAGGGAGAGACATATCATCGCGGGGAGAGGAATTCTGGTGGTTTCGCACGCAGAATAGAGCTTCCATATGCTGTTGATGCTGATAAGGTAGAGGCAAGGTATGAAAAAGGCATACTTTCTATTAAACTACCGAGGTCAGACGCAGACAAACCAAGGAAAATAAGTGTTAAGACTGCTTAATTAAAGGGGGTGATTGTTTATGGCAGAGGAGAGAAAAGATATTAAAGTCCGGAAGAAAGAAGGCCTTACAACAGCTATGCCTGAGCGCACCAGGGCTAAAAAGACATTTACTCCAAGGGTAGATATCTGTGAGTCAAATAATGATATGGTTGTATTTGCTGATATGCCTGGTGTAAATGAAGGTTCAGCGAACATAACTCTGGACAGCGGAATTCTGACCATTGAGGGGTTTGTTGAGCCCGATAAGCTTGAAGGTTATGATCTGGCGTATACTGAATATGATGTAGGTGACTATTACCGTGTATTTACGCTATCTGATGCAATTGATCAGGACAAGATTGAGGCAAGCATCAAGGATGGGGTATTGAAGCTAGTTCTGCCCAAGGCCGAGTCGGCTAAGGCTAGAAGGATTAGCGTTAAAGCAGAATGAATAAAGGCAAATATAAAGAAAGGAGGGAGATAATATGGCTATTAGAGATATAGCTCCGTGGAAATGGGGGAGGAAGAGTATCCCTGCAAGGCGTGAAGGGGAGCATCCCATATATTCTCTGCACAGGGCAATGGACCAGTTGTTCGATCAATTCTTTGGGGATTTTGAGAGATTCCCATTTGGCACATCTGAGGGATGGACAGGGCTCTTTAGTCCTCAGGTGAATATGGCAGAGAGTGATAAGGATATTCGGATAACAGCAGAGCTTCCTGGTATGGATGAAAAAGATATAGAGATTTCTACAAGTAAGGATACACTCACCATAAGGGGTGAGAAGAAAGAGGAAAAGGAAGAAGAAGAGAAGGATTATTATTATGCAGAACGTTCATTTGGCACCTTCCGAAGGGTGATCTCGCTCCCATGTGAAGTTGATACCGAAAATGTGGATGCATCCTTTAAGAG